>CAZPQO010000085.1:0-4260 GCA_964588745.1 uncultured Methanomassiliicoccales archaeon
CGGCCATTTCTCTACCAACGAACATAATGCCTCGTTCATGTCTTCGCCGCAGATCTTAGTGTCTTTACGTTTTGAAATTGGGTCTCACCTCACTCTCTATTAACACACTCATTGTATATATAATCAACTATTCTACGAAATTCGTATAATATATGCGTATTTACTGCATTTAACGTAGAAAGAACTCGAAATACCTTAATTTAAGAATTTGTACTATCAGTAGAAACTTAGAGAAACATGAAGAAATATTCGTTCGAAAGACGAAGTATTCTATCGTCTTAAGTCGAATATACAGAAACTGCGGCATATAGAATATTTAACAAATGACGAAAAGCAAATTGCCGTTCGGATCTGATTTTTTATGATCCGGAAAATCTGAAACATCCTTTTCGAACAATCGGGCGGACTTAATCCGATGAGTTGCGATGACGGCCGCAGATCGCCGATTAAGAGTTTTTCAACCCAAAAGATTGACTGAACTTCACAAAATTACCAAAACCTAGGTTATTTATAGGATGTCGAACGTGGCAAATTTTGCCTTGATGCCGGGCCGTTTCAAAAACGTACAGGCGTCTGAGTTCGGTCAGAATTGAGCCGTTCGATAAAAATACGGAATAATCCGAAAAGAAATTTCCGTAAAGTAAAGGCCCATACGCTAAGAAATCCCCGCGGTATCCAAACTGCGGGTAATCCTGCGACTTACATTGTTGGACTTTCTCAGCGTAAGCGCTGAAGAACGGTTCGTTTCCGAATCCGAAATTCGGAGATGACAAATAATGTCTTCAAAGATAACAACAAAAAGACCGATAAAAGCAATGGACGATAAGTTCAACGAGCTTTTATCCGAGAATATGGGAAAAATCGGAACTTCCGCAAAAAGATCCGTTAAAAACTTCACAAAAAAATATCATACTTCAAAAAAAGAAGGGCGGACTGCCGACGATATATTCGAAGGGATGGAAACTCCTGTCGATGACGACGGCAATCGCATAATGATCAGAATAGAAAACCTGTCGAAAATATACGGAAGACGACCCGAAGAAGCTTTGCGGCTTCTGGAACGGGGATTCAATAAAGAAGAAGTTCAAAATCGAACTTCGAACAACGTCGGTCTCTACGATGTTTCTTTCGATGTAAGAGAAGGCGAGATATTTGTTCTGATGGGCCTTTCCGGTTCCGGGAAATCCACTCTTGAACGTTGCATGAATCGCCTGATCGAACCCACCTCGGGTAAAGTTTGCATTGACGGTTTGGACTTCACATCTCTGAACGAGGATGATTTGCGGCTTGTCAGACGCAAGAAAATGTCAATGGTTTTCCAAAATTTTGCACTTATCCCTCACAGGAATATTCTTGACAATGTTGCTTACGGTTTGGAGATGCAAAATGTCTGCGAGAATGAACGATTTGAAAAATCCAAAGAAGCCATCGAACTCGTCGGCCTTGCCGGATACGAAGAAGATATGCCTGCAGATTTAAGCGGTGGCATGCAACAAAGAGTCGGATTGGCCAGAGCTTTGGCCACCGATCCCGACATACTCTTCATGGACGAGGCGTTCAGTGCTCTTGATCCGTTGATAAGAAACGATATGCAGGATGAACTTATCAAAATTCAATCCAAACTGGGAAAAACAGTAGTATTCGTTACGCACGACCTTGACGAGGCTCTCAAACTTGGCGACCGCATAGCGCTGATGAAGGATGGGAAAATAGTACAGATCGGCCGCGCGGAAGACATTCTTCAGAATCCGGCTGATGAATATGTCAGCAGATTCGTCAAAGAAGTCGATCGTACGAGAATTCTCACTGCGGACATATTCATGAGAAGACCGAGAAATCTGCTATATTTGACTCAAGGTCCGCGAACCGCTTTGAGGATAATGGACCGTTTGGACCGAAACGATATGTTGGTCATAGACAGAAATGACCGCTTTGTCGGAAGAGTCGAATCCGACGATATTCTCCGTGCGGTAAAATCCGGAGAAAGCGATCTGTCGAACATCATCATTGAAATGCCTACCGTGGAGCCGGATGCACCGATGAGTGATGTAATTCAGATAATGGTAACCACGGATTTTCCTATTCCCGTAGTGTGTGAAGACGGTTTATTTTTGGGAACGGTAAGTCCCTCGGTAGCTGCAAGTACTTTGAACGGAGGCAAAGGGGAATGACTTCTGTAGTCGGAGATGCGGCGATAGCAGCTGTGGATTTCGTCGAAGTTTATTTCGGAGGGCTGTTAAGTCTTCTAAGTGCCTTTCTGGACGGTTTGATTGGCATAGTCGGGGGAATCCTGGGTTATCCCGGCCCTCCGGTTTTCATAATCGCGCTTATTTTGATTTCGATACTGATTACCAAAAGGCTTGTGTTGCCTTTGTTGATTGGTCTTGCGTTTGCCGTTATCAATTATATGGGATACTGGGAAAGTTCGATTGATACCCTAACAATGGTAATAGTATCAACTATTGTTGCCGTTGCCATTGCTGTACCTCTCGGAATCTGGGCATCAAACAGCGAAAGTTCCAACTCGGTGATTAAGGCGGTAATGGATTTCATGCAAACAATGCCCGCCTTCGTTTATCTTATACCCGCAATAATCTTTTTTGGATTAGGTGCTGTGCCCGGCGTTATCGCAACAGTTATTTTCGCAATGCCTCCGGTTGTCAGATTGACAAATCTTGGAATCCGTCAGGTTCCCAAGGAAATGAACGAAGTTGCTGATGCCTTTGGCTCGACACGCTGGGATAAACTTACGAAAGTTCAGCTTCCGATTGCAATGCCTTCAATAATGACCGGCATCAATCAGTGCATTATGCTTTCGCTGTCGATGGTCGTGATTGCCGCAATGATCGGAGGCGGCGGTCTTGGCGGAGATATCGTGTACGCATTGAACAGGATAGACATAGCCGTTGGATTCGAAGCGGGTTTGGCTGTTGTGCTGATTGCAATCACTTTAGACCGATTAACACAATCATTTACCAAAACCGAGCCCGTGGTTTCAATTACAAGAAGTAAGAAAGATACAGTGAATTCCGTAAAGGTCGGCACAACGGTGCTTGCAGTATTCCTTGTTGTGAGCGCGGGAGCTTACTTCTTCGTTGATGAAGATAAAATGGAAGATATAGAGTATGCAGGAAACGTTCTTGAAAACGGAGCCAAGCTCGGTTTGGCGGTTACCACATACACGTACGATGTACTCGGAGTGAGAACTATTTCAGATCTCGAAAGCAACCATGATAAATTCGAAGAAAAAATAATAGGTATAGATCAGGGAGCCGGAATCATGAAAATGACCGAACAAGTCATAGACGATTACGGATTGAGTTTGGAACTTCAATCGAGTTCAGAGGCGGGAATGCTTTCGAGCCTCAAAGCAGCTTACGAAAGAAATGAATTCATTGTTGTGACTTTATGGGATCCCCATTGGGCCGCATCGAAATACGGAATGATTTATCTTGATGATGATTTGGGAGTTTACGGCGAAGCTGAATCGATTCAATCCTGGATGAGAAACGGATTACTGGAAGAGGATGCGGATCTGACTTTGTTGATGAGCCGATATTCGTACTCCGTCGATGAATTCAACGGATTGCTGGAGTTCATTGAGGATCGGAAAGAAGATGCCGATATCTCCGAAATTGTCTCGATGTGGCTTGCAGGAAACAAAGATCTCAAAGAGAAATGGTTGGACGGTCTGAATGTCGATGATAATCGTGGAACATTGATTATTGGCTTGGTTGAGTGGGCTTGTGCTGTCGGCTCAACAAATGTATTGAAGCTTTTGTTGGAAGAATTGGGGTACACAGTGGAAATCAAATCGGTTTCCACAGGACCGCTTTATGCAGGTTTGGCTTACGGCCATATTGATTTGACGACAACAGTATGGGCACCGGCGACACACGGTCAATACTTGGATAGTTACGCCTCGCCGGATTGGAATGTTTCGACCTGATTTGAAAACACATTATGAAGACTTCTTGCTCTGCAATATGCCGGGCAGGAAGTCTTTGTTTTATTTTTTATTTTTTTGAGAATAGATAATACCCTCAAGCGTTGAGATAAATCTATTTTGATAAATCACAAAATTGAATACCGAATCAAGAAATAGCCGACAACACGCGCAGAGCCGTATGATGTTTCGACACTTACCCTCTTGTTGTTCTGTATTAGGAATACCGGAGGGCCCAAAGCATCACATGATTCCAGTCGGGAATCTTCGTATCGTTCAGGCGACGGTTCCTATCCGTCTCACGATGTATAGGG
>CAZPQO010000086.1:0-4254 GCA_964588745.1 uncultured Methanomassiliicoccales archaeon
CGTCGCTATACAAGTCAATTACGTCCTCGTATTTTGGCATTTTTTACCTCCGTTTGTATTCTACAGGGTTGGGCCCTGTAATCCCTTGCAATTCCGAGTATCCTACTAGTCTATTATAAAACCAACGTTTAATGAGGCTAATTTGTGAATTATTTTCACGGTACCGATGATTAATCGGCGTTAATATCTCGATTTTTAGAATTTAAGTATTAAAAGGTTTGCAATATACAGGGGAATTGTCTCAATCACGTTTTGCTTTTTGCATTATCCCTTCGCCCAATGTTTCGAGGCGCCTTATCACTTCGTCAATCATGGAGTAGGGGAAACCCATGGCCAATTCTTCGGGTTTCATGTCGGTTCTTCTCCTGCAACCGTAACATCCGAGAGAAATGTTCAGACTCTGCGTGACGTACGGATATGATGTAACGTCCTCGCAGGTGCATTGGAAAGATCCCATGGTGAAGGATACCTTTCCGCCCTCGGTTCCGGATACGACGGGGATAAACCAATAGATTTTTTCGGGGACGTCTATTATTACGATGACGTCGGGTTCGAAATCCGCATCTTTCAGCGGACAGACGATTTCGCCGACAAACTTCGTGTCCATTTCTGTACGGTCCGCAATCAGTTTTGCCGCCGCTTCGGGAGTTTCGAATCCTCCGAGATTATAGTGGAAGGTTCCGTCGGCAACACCTTCGGGAGTGTTTGCCATGTTCAGAGCGGATGAGCCCACATGGCAGCTGAAGTCATCGGGCCTCAATGTGAGGTATTCTCCTTTGCGGGCCTTCGTAATCGCCTGACAATGAGACATCTGACGTTCCGGTTTTGAATAATTTGAAAAATCTTCGCCTTCGGGAATAAGTTTTATGGCTACGGGTTCAAAATCAAGGTTGACTATGGATTTAATTTTGGAAGCGTAACTTGCATTCGCCGCCGTAATCTCGGACATGTGCCGGCAATCGGGTTGCGCCGTAATAAATATTTGCCGCAAGAAAATGGAAATAAAAAGTAAAGGGTTTGAGTCAGGATTGAACTGTGTTCATCCTTTGACTGCTTTGACCATTGCGGCGAGGTTCTCGTCGGGGGTTGCGGAAGCGATACCGCATCCGGGCGAGATAACGTTGAAACCTGCTTCCATAGTCTTCTTTGTGTCGGCCTCTACGTCCGCGGGGGTTCCCTGGTAGAGAGGTCTGACCGATCCGACGTTTCCGACAAGAACAGTCTTTCCGCCGACGGCTTTGGTTGCCTCGAAGGGGTCGACTTTCTCTTCGATGGACAGACCGGTAACGCCGGTGCTGGCCATAACGTCGAGAATGGGCAGGGTGTTGCCGCACACGTGGAGTATGGAGCTGGCTCCCTTGACACTTGCGAGTGCGTCTTTTACAAAGACACCGGAAGCGTCCATGAACATGTCGGGCGCGATAAGGTCAGTGGATGATGTGGGTTCGGACATCTGAATAACATCCGCACCGGCGTCGGCGAGAGCCTGGCTGTATCCCTTAAGGATAGGTGCGACCGCTCCGACCCATTTGGAAACCTGTTCGGGTTCCATCATCATGGCAAAGACCATGTTTTCGGTGTCCACCATGTGACCGGTAAGTGTGAAGGGTCCGGTGTTTCCCGCAACAATGCAGTGGGTGTCGCCGTGGGACTTTTTAAGAAGTTCCAAAGCTTCAAGGACCACTTTGGGCCTGCCGCCGGAAATCAATTCTTCAACACTGATAAGGGAGTCCGGGCTGTCGTACTCGCCGCTCATGGGGTCGAAATTGAAGGGGTGTTTTTTGATCATGGGTGCCGCGTCTCTTTTATCGACTGCGACTTCGCAACCCATCCTCTCCGCCTCGGCGGTCAGACAGAAGGGTACTCTCACTGCTTCGAAACCGAACATGTCGGCCTGTGCAGATCCCAATTTTGCCATAAGTTCAGCAGAACCGTGAGCCTCGGGCCATGCGGCGCCGGTTTTATCCATCATTCCGAGGGTAGCGGACTGAGTGAAAATCGCGACGGGGGGCCTGTCGAGTTCTTCATGTTTCATTGCTGCAAGCACTCTTTCTCTTGGAGTCATTGACATAAGTTTAATTCTCCTGTTTCGGTTGAATGCATTAACTATTATTTAATGTTCAGGTGCACGCGTCGCATATGCGCGAGGGACTCAGTAGGCATCCATTTCTTCCAAATCGGAAAGAGTGCCCAAATCCATTATCCCCATGTCGGACACGCCGTATATTTCGGCTTTTCCCACATCCGACTCCCGAAGCGCGGGGGACATCACGGTGCCTTCGGTAAGCAAATCGCTGCCCAAAGACATGGGGCTGAAGGGAGGAATCACCAACACTCCCTCTTCCCTCGCCAAAACAAAACAATGAATCTTTTCCCCGCCCGAACCGGGTATTTTCACCGCGGGATGTTCGTGACCGATGATTACCGGCCTACGACCGGTGTCCACGTGTCCGTGTTCCAGTCTGAAACCCGCGATGTCCGCAAAGTCGACGGCCAGCATATTTTCTTCTTCCAAAACGTTCTGGATATAATTGTCATGGTTTCCTTTGATTACAAGAGTCTCCATGGCTTCGTTGAGCAAACGGATCACACGCAGAATTTCATCGGAAGATTCCCGTTTTGACCGTCGGAAATCATGTTTCACGTCACCCAGCAGAACCATTCTTTCGGGTTCGTATCTGCTTATAATCCGATTGAGCGCGTCCCGTATCGTACCCGTGTTTACCCTGGGCAGAAACATCCCTTCGTCTTCCAGAGAAGTTTCGTATCCCAGATGCAAGTCCCCGATGACCGCGGTTCTGCCTCCTTCGAGCAACAGGCATCTATCGCCGGTTATGAGAACATCGGGGAGGATTTCGAGGGTGCGCATATATCATTATTAGTGCCTCACTTATTAATTCAGCGGATGCAAGGGTTTTTTACGCAGTTTACGATAAGCTCAGATTATGATTAAGCGCACCTTCAGCATAGCTCCGTCGATCGGAAAGAAAAAGGAGATGCGTATCTGGGAGTCGGGGGTCAGAAACTGGGAAGAGTTTCTTGATGCCGAAGAAGTGTGTGCCGTACCCCTTTACAGAAAGGGAGATTGCGACAATGCCATCTCCGAAGCCGCAGATTTGCTGAAGAACGGAGATTCCGTCGGTTTGAGCAGAATGTTGCCCAAATCCGAAGAATGGCGCCTGTTCGGGGAATTCGGGAACGGTGCCTCATATTTGGATATTGAAACCGACGGCTTGAGCAGGGATTCCCTTGTGACGGCCGTGACGGTTCACAGGAAAAACGGTACGGTTACCCTGACCCACGGAAGGGACCTTAACGCCCGGAATCTGTCGGATGCGCTGAACGGTTCTTCCATGCTGGTTACATACAACGGAAGCTGTTTTGACATTCCCGTGCTGAAACACTCGTTCCCTTTGCTTGATTTCGACCTGCCCCATCTGGATTTGAGATTCGCCGCCCGAAGAGTCGGATACAGCGGAGGGCTCAAAAGATTGGAAATCGAGATGGGGATCAAAAGGGCCGATGAAATTGACGGCGTGGACGGTTTTGAAGCAGTGCGTCTGTGGAAACGTTGGGAGAAACACAACGACAGCGAGGCTTTGGAAAAACTGATAGAATACAACAGAGCGGATACGATCAATCTCGAACCCATAACGAAAATGGTTTATCCCAAACTGGTGAAAGATTATGCGGGATTTATCTGGTAATTACAAAAAGTTCCTGAGAGAGGCTGAACGTGCGGCGGAAGCCGTAAGATCGGCCGAAAACGTTCTTGTAATTTCCCATATCGACGCCGACGGTATTTCCGCAGGCTCCATCGCTTCGATGACTTTGGACCGCCTAAATATAAAACACACCACGGTTTATGAAGAAAAAATCACTGAAGAAGTGGTGAACAGAGTAAATTCGAGCGGAGAGGATCTTGTATGGATATGCGATCTGGGCAGCGGGTACTTTTCCGAATTCGAAAAAAAGGGTCTGCTGATAACAGATCATCACGTCCCCGACACAAGAAAGAAGAACGGTCAGATGACCCTTGACGGCTTCTCCGAAATTTTTCATGTGAATCCCCATTGTTTCGGAATAGACGGTTCCGTTGAAATCAGCGGAGCGGGGGCAACGTACATGGTATCCAGAGAAGTCGACCCGACGAACATAGATCTGGCTTTTTTGGGTTTGATCGGTTCCGTTGGCGATTTCCAGGACAGCGAGGGTTCCGGGCTTACGGGACTGAACCGTATGATAGTCGACGAT
>CAZPQO010000087.1:0-4214 GCA_964588745.1 uncultured Methanomassiliicoccales archaeon
GCATAAAGAACAGGGTCAGGAAAGAAGTCGAAAGAGGCTGTATAGGTTCGGATCTCAGCTGTCCTTATCACCCGTCACATTTCATCGGACAGGATTGCAGTTTTTGTTACTGTCCCTTCTATCCCTGCAGAGATCCGTTGCTGGGAAAATCCATAATCTCCAAGAGAGGCGGAGATATTTGGGACTGTTCCGACTGCCTGTTCATTCACAGGACCGAAGTCGTCGAATTTGTAATGAAGGAAATCAGAGACAGGGGTTTTGAGGATTGCGACGACGGAGTCATGAAAGAAATTCTCGAGAAAGCCAAGAACGAATTATGGAGAAAAGGCAAAGCACTGATGATTCTGGGAGCCACCTCCGACGCGGGCAAATCCATTACGGTGACGGCTTTGTGCAGAATTTTACACAGAAAGGGGATGCTTATCGCCCCGTTCAAATCGCAGAACATGAGTCTGAATTCCAAGGTCACCCGCACCGGGTCGGAAATTGCCATGATTCAAGTAATGCAGGCACAGGCGGCGGGACTGAAGAATACCGACCATCACATGAACCCCATTCTTATGAAACCCAAGGGAGACACGACATCCCAGGTCATCGTTCACGGCAAACATTTCGGCGACTACGGCGTAAAATCATATTATGAAGATTTCGTACCGGGACCGGGAATAAACGCGGTCAGGGAAAGTCTGGATTTTCTCAGAAACAGGTATGATGCCGTAATAATGGAAGGGGCCGGTTCTCCCGCTGAGATAAACATTTACGATTACGACATTGCAAACATGAAAGCCGCCGAGGCAGCGGATGCGGACTGTATTCTAGTGGTAAACGCGGAATGGGGAGGTTCTTACGCATATGCTTTGGGCACTGTGGAACTGATACCCGAAGAAGACAGAAAACGCATTAAGGGAATCATCATAAACAATGTTCGGGGAAATCCCGAGAAGATGAAATCCGGTGCGGAGGAGTTGGAAAAACTTATCGGAATACCGGTAATCGGAATTATTCCTCATGCCGACATAAGACTTCCCGCCGAAGATTCCGCTTCATTCAGAAATTCTTGTGTTGCCGGAGACGGCAAAATCACGATAGCGGTTGTCAAATTTCCGAGAATATCCAATTTCTCCGATTTTGATTCTTTGCTGTTGGAAGACGTATCCGTCAAATTCATCGAAACGCCCGAAGAATTGGACGGTGCCGATGCGGTGATACTTCCAGGAACCAAGAACACGATTTCCGATCTGGATTGGATGAAAGAAAACGGAATCGCATCAAAGCTCAAATCGCTGAAAGGCAAAATCCCCGTTATGGGAATCTGCGGCGGATACCAGATGATGGGCACATTCCTTTCCGATCCCGACGGCGTTGAAGGAGACCCCTCCGAAGCTGAAGGGCTTGGTTTCTTTGACGACACTACTCTGTGGGAAAAGGGGACGAACGTCCTCAGAAGCGTGAACGGAACAATACTGTCGAAAGGCGGAGAGGTGTTCGGATATGAAACACACGGCGGAATAACCGATGTGAAGGAAAATCCCCTGTTTGAATTGAAAATGTTCAAAGGAGACGCTCTTGAAGGTTCTGTAAGGGAAGATGAGTTACTGTTCGGCACGTATATTCACGGAGTGTTCGATTCAACGGATTTCAGAAACTATTTCTTTTCTTTCATTGAGAATGCGGGTCAGGGTTCAGGGATAGATTATTACGGGTTCCTGGATGAAAACATCGATAGACTGGCTGATGTTTTTGAGGAAGCCTTGGATATGGATTTCATCATGAAACTGACGGGGGCCGAATAAATGAAAGTAATATTTCTGGGCACCGCGTCGGGAGCCGGGAAAACAACCGTTGCCGCCATGTACTGCCGTTATCTCGCAAAGAACAACGTATCCGTGGCCCCCTTCAAAGCTTCCAATTTATCATTGCGTTCGAAAGAAGTATCCGGCGGGCGCATCGGCATAGGTCAGGTTTTGCAGGCCGAAGCTTCCGGCATAGAGCCGACCACCGACATGAATCCTGTGTTGTTGGAACCCGTCGGAAAAGGTTTTATCAGAATGTATCTCAACGGTATTCCCCATTCGGAAATCAATGACGAAAATCCTATGGATATCGACTATGTTCAGGCGGAAGCGGGTCGGGCCTTTGACCGATTGGCCGAAAAGTATGATGCAATCGTATGCGAAGGCTCCGGGTCTCCCGCCGAGATAAACATGATGGACCGGGATATTGCGAATACAGGGATGATGAGATCCAAAGACATTCCCGCCGTACTCGTCGGGGACATCGAGAGGGGCGGAGTGTTTGCCGCATTGTACGGAACCTGGAGACTCATGCCGGAAGATATCAGAGACAATCTGAAAGGATTCGTCATCAACCGGTTCCGCGGAGACTCTTCCATACTGGACGGCGGAATTCGGAAAATCGAGGAAATGACCGGGATGAAGTTTCTTGGGCTTTTACCGTATATGAAATCCGATTTGCCGGAAGAAGATTCTCTGTCCCGCGGTACGGGGTCGGAAGACGTCATAAAAGAATTGGACGGGATGATTGAATTCGCCGAGGAATCGGGATTCGATTTCGATACAATATCCCGGATAATCAAAAAGTGATTATCCTCCGGAAGCAACTCTCATCGCCGTAATTTCCATTCCTTCTTTCAAAACGGTATCGGAAGGCACGGGAACGCCCTTTATCAGATACAGATAGGCGTTCGGACGGATATTCAGTGAACGCAGAGCATCGGCTACGGTTCCTGAAGCTTTCACTTCCATTGAATCTCCGTTCAACACTATTTTGACGCTCATGATTTTCTGTGTAAAATCTCTTTATTGATATTGTTTGCGTTTTTCATGGTTTTCGGTGTATTTTTTATAGGATTGCGGTTGTATGGTTTTCCCACAGAGGCCGCGGTAATCCATGAATCAAAGAAAATTGGATGATTTCTTCGTTGAAGACATATACGTTCTCGATACGGAAACCACCGGATTGAACGGAGCCCCCCGGGACGTTATAGTGGATATCGGCATCTGTAAAGTCTGTCTGCGGAAAGGCACCGTGGATCCTGTTTACTCTTCCGTCGTGGGTCACGATACGTCGGAATGGAATGATTACCGGCGCACCGCCTGGATTTTTGAGAACACGGACATGACTCTCGAGATGGTGGATTCCGCCCCGCCCTTCGAACAGGTCCGTTCCGAAGTTTCCGACATTCTGCGGGGAAAATCGGTAACCTCATACAACACGGGTTACGACATGAACAAGTTCCTGTATCCCGAACCCTGGAATTTAAAAGATCTGTTCAGACTGCGGAAGGACATAATGGAAGCCGCCATGTATGTATGCAAACTGCCCAGTGAGTACTATCAGGTAAAATACCGATACCCGAAACTTGATTACGCTTACTCCGTGATAACGGAAAACGATCCCGCAGGCATCGAAGGCGTACAGGATCACAGAGCTTTATCGGACGCAATCGTCGCTTCCCACGTAATGATACAGATGTACCGCGACGGCACTTACTCTCCTTGAGCTTCGTCAAAATCCCCGTCTTCTTCCATGCTTTTGCGGACTTCTTCGTCAAGTCTTTTGTCGAACCATCTTTCGGTGTGATCCGCAACGAACTTGAATTGCCCGCTCCGCAGCACCGCTTTTGTCGTAATGAACCATACGACCGTCAGGAGAATTATGGGTATGTAATATATGGGAGGGAATACGGCAGTCCAGAGGAAGGTTATGACCAATACTTTTGCGTCCGGCAGGAAGAATACCACGCAGAATATTATCAACAGCAATATTACCAACAGGGTGGGCCTCTTGTCCTTCACGACCCTGCCGTCGACGGAGAGCGCCTTGTGTATGGGCTGAACCATCAGCAAATTCAGAATCCCCGCGAGAACAATGAAGAAGAACATGGCGTTCCGGGCATTGATTTCGGCAAGACCGCTTCCGAATTTCTCCGCGTCTATTCCGCTCCCTTGCAGATGCAGTACGAACAGATCTTCATAAGCAAGTCCCGCGGATGCGGCCATTTCGTGATAATCTATGTTGATTATGTTTCCCGTTCCCAGACTGAATACGGTGTACACTATGATTCCGAATATCCCTATGGTCAGTGCGGTGGGTATCGTGAAACGTATGACGCCGGGAAGGATACGGGCTTTTGTAATATCCGATTTCTGCCAAACGGTCATGAGTAACGCCGGCATGGACAGGGTCATCAG
>CAZPQO010000088.1:0-4185 GCA_964588745.1 uncultured Methanomassiliicoccales archaeon
TGGGGCCTTCAGTGTTTTTTGAAATACAAAATGCGGCTACATTGGATGTAACTTAGATAGTATTTTATAAATAAACACCCTATATGTATCCTGCACGCGTGGAGATCGCAAGGATGAACTAAGAAGAACCGTCTTCTGAACGTCCGGTGCCCCACAACATGCAGGAACGGACTATACGCTTATGGCGTCACTACCCGTATGCTGCGTGTGAAGATTCTTCTACGGAAGATGAAGTGCAGGCGTAGAAAGACCCCGAAGGGACCTCCTCAAGAGACATTCTCTCTCGAGGTAACAACGACCTGTCATAAGGCTTCGCGCGTGCAGATTATAACTTCTCAGAGACTCTGACCTTTACGGCGATCCGTAAGTTCTCCTCTCTTTCCCTTATTCCATCCGGATATTTTGGAGAAGAACCCCGTCACTCTCGTAATTCCTTCGACGTTATCGGATTTGCAGTGAGGACATTCTTCGGACAATCCGCGGGAAGTCTTCGAACAATCAAGGCATGACGTGAATTCGGGGCTGAATGCGATCTGTCCGTTCTGCGTCTTCTCGAAAGTGTTCTTGACGAATGCGGCAACACTTTCGGCGGAAGGCTTGGATTCTCCCAGCCAAACGTGCGTCAAAGCACCGGCATCGATGATGGGGTGGAACATCCCTTCGAATTTCACTCTTTCAACGGGACTCACATCCGCTCCGACATTGAGATACGATGAATTGGTGTAGTAAACTTCACCGGCATCCTTGTTACCTTTCACGACGGATCCTGCTTCTCTCGGAAAATCCCTCAGATCCAGTTTGGCAAGCCTGTAAACGGTGGATTCACCGGGAGTTTGTTCCAAAGTAAGCTTCAACCCGTCTCTCTCGGAGAGTTCTGCGGTCTTTTGCCTCATGTGGGCTATCACCTTCAGCCCGAACATCAAGGCTTCCTTGGATTCGTGCATTTCCTTGCCGGTGTGATACTGAACCATTTCGTTCAGGCCCAAAACCCCTACCAGGTAAGATGATTTTTCAATCCTGTAATAAGGTTCGCCGTCGAGATCCATGGTCAACAGGCCCAACGGACCGCTGTTGCCCAACAGAAGAAGTTCCTGGATGAAATCCCTTTTTTGGCTATGGGCTTTGGAAATCAATTCCAATGCTTCGTCAAGGTTATCGAACAGTTCTTCATCATTCCCCGATGACATGAATGCAATTCTGGGAAGGTTGACCGTAACGTTCTGCATTGCAGAAAACCTCATTTTCCAAGGGGTCTTTGCGTCTTCCAAATCACTGTCGTCCAAATTGAAAGAGAGCCTGCAACACTCGGATATGCGTGCGGTATCGCCCCTGTCGAACACAAAATATGTATTGCCCATTTCGGCGGCGAGTTTGCATATCTTGTTCATGAATTCTTCATGACCTTCCGTTTCGAACATTCTCTCAGTGATGTGAACTTGGGGCTTGGGGAAAAAGAACGGTCTTCCGTTCGCATCTCCTTCAAGGTATACGTCCATCAAAGCCATGGCGAATCTCTGAGATTCATTTTCATAATCTTCGTAGTTCTTCCCTGTGTATTCTCCGCCGGGTCCGATTGCGGGAACGCCGACAAAGTGTTTCGGAGTTTCCCAGTAGATGTTAATGTCGCTGAATATGGACTGTCCTCCCCGGGCTACTGCCTGCTGAGCATATTCATAAACAAGGATCTGCGCCAACTGGTGCATTCTCTTGTCGTCCACATCCACCAAATAAGGGGCCAGGAATACGTTGAACGCATCCCATCCTATTGCGCCTGCGTAGTGTCCCTGCAACGTGGCAGAGAACTTGACAATCTGCTCTATGAGAACCTCGGGGTGTCTGGCGGGTTTGGCGATGGACATAGCGTTCGGAAGGTTCAGTCCGAATTTTTTGACATACTCTATGGATTGGCCGCTGCAGTACGGACGGTCGATCATACCTAAGTCATGGAGGTGGATAAGTCCCGTCATATGCGCGTCAGCAACATCGGGAGTGAAAACTTCCAACAGGGCGAATTCCTTTTTGATGTTTTCAGCCAAGGTGAGATTGGTTGCTTCGGGTCCGTGGGGTATATTGGCGTTCTCCTTGTTGGGAGCCATTATAATTTCCCTTGCATCGTATATTGGAACACCCAGACGGGTGTGCTGCTTTCTGATGTCTTCAAGACCTCTTTCCATAAGCTTGGCGTTTGTCAATTCTCTGATAAGGGGGGCTGTGATGTATCTGACATCAATCTGCTTAATCATGCGGTCAACGTCGTTAGCGATAACCATCGCGTTGAGTTCCGATATGTCCGTTTCACGAAGAAGGACATCGTGGATTCTCTTCTTATCCCATTTCTTGAGATCCTCGTCAGAAGATCTGACGAACAATCCTATATCGGTCGACTCCGCATCTTTCTTGATTATTTCTTCTGTGTCCGTATGCATCTTACCTATCCCCTATCTCTCCGGTTGGCGTTACCGTGTTCGACTGATTGATATAAAGCGTTTTTTGAACTATAATTGGTAATAGATGGATGAGTCTTTGTTATCATGATTGTTATCAAATCTGGTATTTTTAGATAGGCCAGTCATTGATTATTTTCATTTTTGTAGTGGAATGTACTATTTTATACATTATTGGCATATACATCCAACTGATTAAGTTTTTCGATAAAAAAACAGCCGAAAATACCAAAAATCTGCATTAAGTTTAAGTTATGGATTTGTTATCAGATACCGTGTTCAATCCTGACAAAGATTTCTGCAGATTGCTTCTGGAGTGTTTGGGGAAGGAAGGGAAATCGATAAGTGCACTTTCCAGAGACTTGGAGAAGTTGGGTTTCAAACATCACAGACTTATCCTGACGGGATATCTGCGCGCCCTTACCGACATGAATATCGTAAAGGAAAAGTCAGTCCCGCCATCCAAAGTCTATCAGGTGATCCGAACCCCAACGGAAAATATCTACGAAGTTGTCAGCAAAACTTGTCAGAAAAAATATCCCGGAAACAATGACCTGATCATCTTTGTTCTCAACCAGATTTTTAAGCGTCCCGTGTTCGAATCCGAATTGACGCTTGCGGGAGTAACCGAACATAACGGCAAGGCGGCACAACCTCATGAAATTTCTGAATGCCGCAAATTACTGAAACGTTCCGGAAACATAGTGCCTGCCAACGATGCCTATTATTCACGTTACGAATATCTCAAAGAATCGAAAGAAGTGATTTACGAGATAGTCGCCGAAGTTACGGATTCCAATCATTTGGTGTTGCTGACAAAACAGACCCGGTTGTTGTGAATCGGCAATACTCTTTTATTAAGGTAGATAATCCACGATGCATGTCTCTGGATGAACTTGTGCATGCTATACGCACTTTTCCCGGCGTGACAAGAAAAAACCCTATCCATGAGATAGTAGGTCTTTTGCCTCTCGATGAGTTTCCTCAGGTTGTCGCCGCCGCAGGCGAAGATGCGGCCGCCGTCGAATTCGGCGATAAGTATCTTTTGATGGCCGCAGACGGGATTATGTCCTCTCTTGTGAGAGTTGAACCCTTTTATGCAGGGTACTTTGCCGTACTTGTGAACGTCAATGATATTGCCGCCATGGGAGGCGTTCCCATTGCGATGGTCGACGTTATATCCATGAAGAGCTCCAAAGTCTGCGCTCAG
This sequence comes from uncultured Methanomassiliicoccales archaeon, assembly GCA_964588745.1. GTDB lineage: Archaea > Thermoplasmatota > Thermoplasmata > Methanomassiliicoccales > Methanomethylophilaceae > VadinCA11. Next base: position 3,655 of record CAZPQO010000088.1, read on the forward strand.
ATGCTGAGAGGCGTCGAACATGCCGTAAGAAAATTCGGCATCCCCGTTGTCGGAGGCCACACTCATCCCGACGGCGAACTCAATTCCATTGAAATTTCCATTGTGGGGTCCGTTCCGAAAGAAGACATCATTCTCAGCACAACCGCCGTTCCGGGCGATGATATAGTGTTCGTTGCGGATCTTGACGGATTCTACCCCAAAAATCTCCCTTATGCTTGGGATACTACAACTCTCAAAACCGCGGAAGCCATTCAGGAGCAAATAGCAATATTGCCCAAGATAGCGTCCGAAGGTCTCGTGCATGCCGCCAAAGATATGAGCAATCCCGGGAATATCGGAACCTTGGGAATGATGTTGGAATCTTCCGAAATGGGCGGTACCGTCGACTTGTCGAAGATACTCAAACCTAAAGACGTAGATCTGAAACACTGGTGTCTTTCTTACCAGGGATTCGGGTTTATTTTCGCCTGTCCTCCCGAGAATTCCGCAAGACTTATCGAACTGTGCGAATCCGTCGGAGCTCCCGGTTCC
>CAZPQO010000089.1:0-4137 GCA_964588745.1 uncultured Methanomassiliicoccales archaeon
CGGCCTTCGCAAAACTGGTTCTGATTGCCGCAATGCTGCACACGCTGAACCATTCCGTGTTCAAATCACTGATGTTGCTTACCATTGACACCGTGGAAGACTGCACCAAAGAAAAGAAAATCTGGAGAATGGGCGGATTATCAAAGGCTCTTCCCGCACTGTCCGTGGTTGCCATGATAGGCGTGTTGTCAATGGCCGCCATTCCTCCGACCAACGGGTTCGTCAGCGAATGGCTTATGATTCAGTCGCTGATGGGCGGGGACATCGAATCCAAAGGAATGAGTCTGTTGATACCTTTGGCATTGGCCGCAGTGGGAATCTGCGGCATGATGATGGCCGCCTCTTATGCCAGACTTTACGCCTTCGTATTTCTCGGAAGACCCCGTTCGGAAAAGATGATCGATCCCACACCGATGAAGGGAGGAACCATCGTTCCCCTGGTGGTATTGGCCTTTTTGTGTCTTGCAATGGGTTTCTTTGCCACTTTGATAATGGATGTTTTGGCTTCGGGCATCGTTTCTTTGACGGGAATGCCGCCGGATCCCTGTCACAGGGATATTATGACCGTGGAATTGCTGCCGTTGATACTGGGAACTTCCATCATTGCGGTACTGGGAATCGTATTTTGGTTCACATACCGCAAAAAACACAAAGTCAGAAGGACCCACACTTGGGGATGCGGAGGGGAATTGGATGAAACCATGCAGTATTCGTCCATCGGGTTTTCACAGCCTTTGGTCAAGGTCTTCCATCCTCTTTACGGAGATGCGGTAATGACCGTGGAATCGGACGAAAAAGGCGAAAGATCCGTGTTTACCGAGATGAAAGAGCCTTTCGTCAAATATATTTACAAACCTCTCGCCGATGCGGTCACCGCGTTCTCCGAGAAAGTGGGTAAATTGCAGAGCGGCAACATACAATCATATTTCGCATACATACTCATAACATTGGTCACGGTACTGTTGGCAACGAGGTTCCTATGAATATCACAGAGATTTCCGTAATGATTGCACAGGTTGCAATCATAATCGCTGTTTCGCCGTTGATAACGGGAATCATCAGAAAGATGAAGGCTTTCATGCACCACAAGAAGGGTGCCAGTATATTCCAGCCGTACAGAGACCTGAAAAAACTGTTCAGAAAAGAATCCGTGGTTTCGGAAGATTCTTCGTTCCTGTTCAGAATAATTCCCCTTATCTGCATCACATCCATGCTGTTGCTTGCGGCTATGACGCCGTTCATTTACACCGGAGTCATCGCTCCTTATTCGGATGTCATCGCCATGGTTTACATATTCACCATGTTCAGATTCGCCATGGTTTTGGGCGGATTGGAAGGCGGTTCCGTATTCGGAGGAATGGGAAGCAGCAGAGAAGTCATGATGTCGGTTCTGATCGAACCGGCTTTGCTTATCGCAATCATGTCTCTGTCCGCCATGACCGGTGCCGGTTTTGACATAACCGCAATATCCGAATCCATGATTGCCGCGGGAGCCGTTGCGATATCTCCCGCTCTGTTGCTTGCCGGAACATCCTTCGTGATAACCATGGTGGCCGAAAACACCAGAGTTCCCTTCGACAATCCCGACACTCATTTGGAACTGACCATGGTCCATGAAGGAATGGTCATAGAGTATTCCGGAAAGGATTTGGGATTGATGGAGCTGTCTTCCATGCTCAGACTCACCATCTTCATGACATTGCTGGGAACATTGTTCTTCCCCTGGGGAACCGCAGTGACCCTGTCCGTTGTAGGTCTGATTGTTGCATTTGTCGTTATTATAGTGAAATTGCTTGTGATCGCCTTCGGAATAGCTTTGCTTGAAAGCACCATTGCAAAGATGAGACTGTTCAACATACCGAATATGCTGACGGCTTCCTTCGCTCTGTCGCTGATGGCAATGATATCTTTGTATATCCTGTGAGGAACAAAAATGTACGACATAATTACCGGGAATCTCATCGATATCTTTGCCGTTGCTATGTTGCTGTCGTCGGTGATGGCAATGGCCAGTGTGAGAATGCGCCCTCTGATACGTTTGTTCATCGTGCAGTCGGTGTTCCTTGTGGCTTACGAACTGATTGTCGCATACACTCACAACGAACCGAAGATTTACATCATGGCGATTTTGACGTTTGCGATCAAGGTCATGGTCATTCCCAAAATGCTGAACTACATCATGGACCGCATCAAAGTCGGTGACGAGATGTCGTTGAGTATCGGCATTCCCGGTTCGATGCTGCTGTCCGCAGCGCTGATCTTGCTGTCCTATTACATTTCGGAGCCTTTGGTCTCGATTTTGGATACCGCCGAGAGAAACTCCCTTGTTCTTTCGTTTTCGATGATCCTGATAGGAATGCTGATGATGGCCACGCGTCACAAAGCAATCAGCGAAGTCATAGGGTTGCTTATGGCGGAAAACGGTCTGTTCATGGGAGCCATCGCATTGTCCAACGGAATGCCCTTCATAGTCGAGCTCGGAGCATTTATAGATGTATTGATGGCCGTTATAATCATCGGCATATTTGCGTTCAGAATCAACAAATCCTTTGAGTCTCTGGATACTACGCTGTTGCGGAGGCTGAAAGAAGAATGACCCCTCTCGCAATGATTCTTGTTCCTTTTGCGGTTGGCGTGTTGCTCCTGTTGATCAGAAACGTGAAGATTCTCTCTTACGCCTCGTTGGTTGGATCCATTGCCTTCCTTGCCGTCACGGCGGTTTGTTGCGCACCCTATCTCATAGGCGGAGTTTACGACAGTTCCATATGGTACATTGACAGTCTGTCGGCTTTCTTCCTCATCATAACCGCGGTTATTTCTTTCGCCGCCATTCTCTATTCCAAAGGATACATGGAAGCCGAACACGGAAACGAAGTGTTCAGCACCAAAGAAGTGAGTCATTATTATTTCATAATGTTCGCTTTCATAGCCATCATTCTCTTTACCTTCTCCGTAAGGTCGGCGGCACTTACATGGATAGGCATAGGTATGACCACACTGGTTTCCGCTTTTCTGGTGGGAATTCACAAGGACGCGGCGGCCACTGAGGCTGCATGGAAATACATCATGCTGTGCTCCGTCGGAATCATGCTGGCATTGTTCGGCATCGCTTTGCTTTTCGCCGCTTCCACCGATGTCATACCCGACGACAGGTCTCTCGATTGGTCGGCTCTGGTCCTCAACGCTTTGGATCTTAACCCCGTACTGATGAAGTTCGCGGCGGCCTTTTTCATAATAGGTCTCGGTATCAAAACAGGATTGGCTCCGTTGCACAACTGGTTGCCGGACGCTCACAGTCAGGCTCCGAGTCCCGTAAGCGGGATGATGTCCGGAGTTCTGCTGAATTGCGCAATGTACGGGATAATGAGATTTTACGCCGTGTCGGAATTGGTCAATCCCGGATTCGCAAAGAATATTCTGTTGCTGTTCGGTATTCTTTCACTGATCATTGCATCCGCATTCATACTCATTTCAAAAGATTTCAAAAGAATGCTGGCATACTCCAGCATCGAAAATATGGGGCTTATCGCAATCGGATTGGGGATCGGGACTCCGTTGGCTCTGTTCGGAGCTTTGTTCCAGATTATGGCCCATTCTGTGTGCAAACCGTTGATATTCTTCTGTTCCGGAAACGTTACCCAAGCCTACGGTACAAGAAACATGTCCGAGATACGCAACGTATCCAAGAAAATGAGATTCACGGGATTCTCCACCGCCGCCGGAGGGTTGGCCATATCGGGGGCTCCTCCGTTCCCGCTGTTCATCGGCGAACTGCTGATAATATTCGGTGCCGTAAGCGCGGGAATGTACGTATTGGCGGGATTCCTCGGAGTCATACTCGTGTTTGTGTTTGCCGCCCTTACGATGAACATATTCCCTATGCTTTCCGGTTCCACGGACAAAGACGTCAGTGAACGGAAATCTCCTTTGGGAAGTTTCGCAATCGTTTTGTTGATAGGGATAGCCCTGTTCACGGGAATGTTTATGCCGGAGTCCATGAAGGAAGTGTTCAGAAGCATGGTTTCGATTTTGTCCGGAGGGATACTGTGATACTGAACAGATCCACATACTGCGACAGTGACGAATTGACGCAATTGATAGGAAACTATCACGCCGAAGGATGGAGAGTCATGGATA
>CAZPQO010000090.1:0-4028 GCA_964588745.1 uncultured Methanomassiliicoccales archaeon
GTTGTTTCCGACACTTCCCGAATTGTTCTTCGTAATCGGTTTCATGTACATGCCGGACAGCATCACATTCGGGATTGCTTTGCTGATAATAGCATCAGTGGGAGAAATTCTCGGAATCGCCTTGCTGTATGGAATCGTCGACCGTATCCGCGTTCCCGAAAGGATAAGAAAAATTGCGGACAGATATGTCAGCTTTCTGATGGTCAACGATGAGAAAATATTTCTGGTAAATCGGTTTGCGCCCATGATTCCCTTTGCGGGAGCCTTCATATCGATTATCGATGAATGGAATTTCAAAAAGTCCCTGGGGTATATTGTGCTGGGGTGTTACCTCAAATACGGCGCCATATTGCTGTTCAGCGGATTCTTCTTCGTTTTCTTCAGCTCGGATATGGCTCAGACCTTCACCATTGTGATGATTATAGCCGTAATCGCCATAAGCTTCATACTGTCATTTTATAAAAAGAGAAAAACGGGGATAGATGTATGAAATTCGTTGACGTTAACCCGTTCTTTTATCCGTACAAAGGCGGAATAGAACGGAGAATGCATGATACCGCCACCTTGCTGACAGAAAAAGGACATGATGTAACCATACTCACAAGCAGACTTCCCGGAACGTCGGAGGATGAAATCACAGATGAGGGTTATCGGATATTGCGTTTGAAATCCCGTTTTATTGACGTTTACAATCCTCCCATCGTTTCATCCAAAAATGTTTTGGAAACGTTGGAGTCCCTTGATGCCGATATTGTAAATTACAATTACAGATGGGCTCCGTCTTACTCCAAAGATCTGAAAAAATATCGGGGAAAGAAGACCTTTACCTATCACAATATGTGGGGTGAAGGAATGGGGCTGACCGGGCGTATTTCGGAAATCAACGATAACAGATTCAGAAAGACGCTGGATACTTTCAACCATATCGTGTGCGTCAGCGATTACGTCCGCAATGATCTGATTTTCAGAGGCATTCCGTCAGAACATACGTCAACAATCCCATCATGCCTTACGTCATTTCCGGAAACCTCCGATGAAGAAGGAGATTTTATTCTGTCGTTGGGTAGACTTATCAAAACCAAGGGGCTGAATTACCTGATTGAAGCGATGGCCGATGTGGACAGTAAGTTGATTATCTGCGGCAAAGGCCCCGAAGAGTCCAGACTGAAAAAACAGATCAGGAAACTCGGTCTCGAAGACAAAATAGAGATGAGAGGATATGTGAGCGAAGAAGAGAAATCTTTACTGATGAGCACTTGCAAATTCTTCGTGATGCCTTCTTTGTTCGAATCCTTGGGTCTTGCAGCGGTGGAGTTGATGTCTTACGGCCGGCCCATCATATCTTCAAACGTTGACGGTTTGCCCGGCACCGTCGGGGACGGAGGCATAACAGTGCCTCCCGGCGACTCAACAGCGCTTGCCGAAGCAATGAGCGATCTGCTGAAAAATGATGAAAAAAGAATTTCATTGAGATCTGCCGCCAGAGCCCAGGCGGAAACATATGATTGGAAATATCATATCGATAACCTGGAATCTCTGTTGCTGAACGTTATAGATAAAGAATGAGAAATCCCGCCTTGCGGCGGGTAAATGATTTTCAGTTTACGTAGTCAAGCCACTTTTCGTATGCCAAATCCTTGCCGGTGACTACATCGTGGAATTTCTTGCCGATTTCTTTGGAGACTTTTCCCACTTTGCCTTCACCTACTGCTCTGCCGTCAATCCGGGTGACGGGGGCAACCTCAGCGGCGGTTCCGGTCATCCATACTTCGTCCGCGGTTATGAGCTGCGTTCTGGAAACCGTTGTTTCTTCGACGGTGTATCCCATATCACGGGCGACTTCGATGATTGAATTTCTCGTAATGCCTTCCAAAATGCTTTCCGAGGGCAACGGAGTTATGATCTTTCCGTTTTTGTAAATGAAAATATTCTCTCCCGTGCATTCCGCCACATGACCGCAGGAATTCAACATTACTGCTTCATCCGCACCCTGACGCACGGCTTCTTTCTTTGCGAGACACGACGTGACGTAAGTTCCGTTCACCTTGGCGCCTGCGGGAGAGCATAAATTGTCCGGCCTTTGCCAGGATGAAGTGATCAGCGTCATACCGTTATCGCTTTCACCCAGATAGTTGCCCATGAACATTGCGGAAATCACCATGCTGGAGGGAACATTTACGGGATTGAGTCCCACTTCTTCTCCGCTCAGATAGATACAGGGTTTGACATAATCTACATTGTCGTTGTTTTTCACGGTTTCGATTATTGCGTCATAAATCTCTTTTTCACCGTAGGTTTTACCACCGAAGTCCATATCGAAACCCATGACTTTGCAGCCTCCGACCATACGATGTACGTGTTCTTTCAACCTGAATACGGATTTTCCTTTGGGTGTGTCATACACCCTTATTCCTTCGAACACCGCAGTTCCGTAGTTGAACGCATGGGACATTACATGGATTCTTGCATCGTCCCACTTTACAAGTTTTCCGTTGAGCCAAATAAATTTGCCCTTTTCCATCTGATTTCCTTCCGCAATAATTACAGAGCATTCAGAGCGGAGACATACTTCTCCGGTTCGCTCATTTCGATAATTTCATCGACCTGTTCGGAACTTCCGACAACACCGACGTTACCTTTGGATGTGGATAACAACGCATAGGCAGACTGTCCCTCTTCGAGAATGAGTTCCGCATCATATACGTCCTGAAGTTTCTCAAGACGGCCGATTGCCGTGTTTGCCTCAGTTTCGTCTATCACGGAAAGAACCATTCTCGACTTACCGGATTGTTCCGACTTGCCGACAACAATCGTTTCGACGTTGATCTTATTTCTGGTGAATTCGCCCATGACTCTCTGCATGACGCCGAACTCGTTCTTGACCACAAGCGATATTACATACATGGTTGCGACCCATCGCATAATAAGTGTGCGAATATATGATATAGTCGTTTCCGATACAACAGTGATAAAATGGATACTCCCACATGTACGGTCATATTGCCCACCTACAAGGAAGCGGACAATATACGGAACATGGCCGTACGCCTGAGGGAACTGTACCCTGATTTTTACATATTGATTATGGATGACAATTCCGACGACGGTTCGAAAGAACTTATCGAAGAATTGAAAGATCCGATGATTTCTTTTGTCGAAAGGAACTCTGACGACAGAGGATTGTCCGCAAGCATCCTTCAGGGGATTTCGGATTGTGAAACGGATTTGTTCATTAACATGGACTGTGACTTTCAGCATCCTCCCGAAGCCGTCGCGGACGCATACGAACGCTTAAAAAACGGTGCCGATTTATGTATCGGGATAAGAGAAGAACGCACTGCATTGTCACCGGTCAGATGGGTTGCTTCCTGGGGAGCTCACATAATGGCCATGACCACTCTTTGGCTTAGAGATAAGAAAGGATCCAAAGACATAATGAGCGGGTTCTTCGGAGGAAGAGTCGAAGTGTACCGGTGGGTTATTGAAGAGTACTCCGATGAAATGGACAGACAGGGATTCAAAGCTCTGTTCGATCTATTGAAATTCGGACCTTCCGATGCCATTATCGAAGAGATCACATTTAAATTCGGTAAAAGAGAAGCCGGCGAGTCAAAAGTAAATAAGAATGTAATGATATCTATCCTCAGGCAATGCGAACCCTTCGGAAAAACCGTTGCGCATTTGGTAAGAAGATTCTTATGAACTCCGGAATGAAAATATCTGTGGGCATCTGCGCCTACAATGAAGAGAAAAACATCGAACAGGCCATACGTTCCATTTACAATCAGAACGCCGATGGATTCGAAGTATCCGAAACAATCGTCGTGTCGAGCGGTAGCACGGACAGAACCGATAAGATTGTTTCGGAATTAATTTTAGAATTCGACAATCTTATTTTCCTTCCGCAGGCGACAAGAGAGGGTAAAAATTCCGCGATAAATTATTTTTTGGATAACAAAACAGCTCCAGTAGCCGTATTGCTGAACGCCGACAATATCTTGGGCCATCCGGACACTCTGAAGGAACTG
>CAZPQO010000091.1:0-4023 GCA_964588745.1 uncultured Methanomassiliicoccales archaeon
CGGCGGGTAGAGTGCATAGTCGAATGCTGCCTGAAACAGAAGGGGGACTACTACTCTCACATGACACTTTTTTTCACTATTGTTATAAACACTGTGGCATATCGGAGAATATGGTAATAAGACCGCAAATCAAAGCCGTCGGTTTTGACATGGACGGTACATTCATGAACACGCGGGTGGACTACCTCAGTTTGAAGAATGTAATCCGCAATATATTGAAGGAAGAAGGAATACCCGTGGAAAAGCCTCTTTCGGGCGATAACGGAATTGCAACCTCCGTACCTATTCACGATTGGATTCGGAATGCGGGAAGACAGGATGATGAAGAAAGAATCATCCAGAGAATCAACGATCGCAGCACGGAGATCGAAAAGATGTATTACCAGGATTCGACGCCCTTTCCGCTGGCCGTTGAAACTCTGATCGCTTTGAAACAGAAAAATTACAAAGTCGGAATACTGACAAGAGGCGGAAGGGAATATGCGGAAGCCGTGCTGGGATTATGGGATTTGTACGACAGATTCCATGCCGTTGTCTGCAGAGACGATTATGATTTCGAAGACGCCAAACCGTCACCCATGTCCATGAGGCACTTTGCCGGAGAACTCGGAGTCAAACCGGAAGAAATCCTTTATCTGGGAGATAATCTCGGTGATTGGTATGCCGCAAGGGATGCGGGTTCCGACTTCATAGGGGTCCTGACCGGCGGATGTAATGCCGATGACTGGGAAAAGGCGGGCGTCACCGATGTCATTGACAGTGTCGGCGACCTGTTGGACATAATCTGATTACGCTTTTTGGGAATTCTCCCGTTTACTCACGGTTCTCAAACCGATAGCGATCAGAAACAGCACACCCATTGTCACAGACACTGTGGCCCCCGGCGGAAGGTCCAATGCTATTGACAATACCAGACCGAAGATTGTCATAATCAACGACAGTATAACGGACACAATCATCATATTTTTCAATCCATCGGTGAACGTGTTTGCCATCGCCGCCGGTATGGCGACAAGCGCTATTACCATGATGATGCCAACAACGTTCATTGCGACGACACATGTCAACGCAATGAGTACATAGAGAATCAGATTCATAACAGGAACGTTGATTCCGGAAAGTCTTGCATGAACTTCGTCGAAAGTCAGTATCTGTAAATCCCTGAAAAGCAAAGCGATTACAACAAGAGATACGACGGCCATTATCGTAACAACAGCCATTCCTTCGGAACCCACCAGTAAAATATCTCCGAAGAGAATGCTTTCGAAAGATCTGGGAGTCATTACGGAACGATCCATCAGACTCATGAATATGACACCCAATGCCATTCCGACGGACCACAACACTCCGATAATGGAATCCTCACGCAACTTTTTCGACACAGAGGGGATGGACATAATCACCGCAGATACAAGGGCGAACAGCAAAGCACCCAACATCGGCGTAAACCATGACACTGCAAAAACGGACATCAGATAATAAGCCAGTCCGACACCGCCGAAGGATGTGTGAGCTATGCCCCCTGTGGCAAACACCATGCGTTTGACGACTATCAGCGTACCCACGACTCCGCAGAGCAAGCATGTCATGGAGGCGACAAAAAACATATTCTGCACCAACGGCATGGAAAATACGGCAGACCAATCAACCATTGTGTTCACACCCCGCTGAACAATTGCCGAGATGTATGATATCCGGCGGACAGTGATATCCCAGTTGAATCATTTCCTGAGTTATTTCGGGCGTATCGTTGACAATTATTCTCCTGTTGAGACAGGCCACACGTTTGACGTCGCGTATCACGCTGCTTATGTCGTGAGTGATAAGCAATATTGCCACACCTTCCGCGTTCAATCTTCTGAGTATATCGTAAGTACAGTCCTGCATGGACGGGTCCAAACTTGCGGTCGGTTCATCAAGCATCAATATTTTAGGTTTGGAAGCCAACGCCCTCGCAAGATATACCCTGCGCCTCTGTCCTCCGGACAGCTGGCTTATCCGCTTATCGGCAAAATCTATCACTTCGGTATATTCCATCGCTCTTTCTGCGGCTTCCTTTTCTTCCTCGGAATAAAAGGGGCGCAATCCTTTGTTCGCCCTCAGACCCATCTGTACGACTTCTCTCGCAAGTATGGGATATTGAGAATCGATTTCCTCATATTGAGGAACGTATCCTATATCCCTGGCATATCCCTTTGATTCTTTGCCGAAGATTTTGACGGTTCCGTTTATGGGTTTTATCAATCCCAAAATCGCTTTGAACAGAGTGGATTTGCCTCCTCCGTTCGGCCCTATCAGAGCCAGGAAATCGTCGCCTCTCAGTTCCAAATTAATATTTTTGATGATCGTGTTTCCATCGTAACCCGCATCAAGATTTCTGATTTCTATCGGTATCATGGTATCGTCTCCGACAATTCTTCGTCGAAAACAGCAATTGCTTTCTCAAGTTCGTCCAACCAATTCGGGGCAAGAACATTGATGACTATTATTTTCACATAAACTCCGGAATCATTGAGTTCTTTTTCCGTAAGGCCTTTGATTTCTCTTTCGTTGGACAGAAATACCGTCAAAGGTTCGTCTATGGTGCCCTTTTTCAAATTCATCATCTGACTCGGTGTGGTCAGTGACTGAGCCGTTTTCAGTATCGGTACTTCCGAAACGTTTTCGGGAAGCAAATAAGCCCAGGAAGGATGCCAAACAACGATTTCCGCATCGGCCTTGTTTTTCAGGTTTGCGGAAGCGGTCTCCAAAGCTTTCGTTCTGCCTGTGTATCTTTCATAGCCATCTATGAAGGTCTGCCCGTTATCAGAGTCCAGATCAATCATCATATTTTTGACATATTCGGCAATGAGGCCGAGGATTTCGGGCGAAGTCCATACATGAGGATCGACAGAACCGTGGTCGTGGTCGTGATGATTGTGATCGTGGTGGTGACATTCGCCGGGCAATAATTCTATCAGACCTTTATCAACCAGATATTCGCAACACTCGTAAGTGGGTATGTTCAATTCATCTTTGATTACCTGTATGTTTTGCACTTCCCATTCGACACTCGAGCCTATGGCGAAATAAGCCACCGTGTTGCTTGAAGCAATCGAACCGGGCGTCAATGCGGTACTGTGAGGATCTGAATTCGGCGTCAGAAATGATTTTACAACGTAAAGATCACCGACGATTTCCTCCACCATTTCCTTTTGCCAGCTCATTGTCGTGTATATACACGGACGATCGTCATTGTCATGAGTCAGCCCTACCACTGCGACTGAGCCTGCCAAGGAAATTATTGCAACGAGTGCCACAAGCGTTACTGAATTTGCCCGCACGTTAGACCCGATGATTTTAAAGTATTAAACTTAACTCGAAATGTTCGAATAAGGGCGTAGCACCGTGTTTATAATCAGTGCCCGGATTGAATCAGATTTTATATTTTTGACAGACGGTGTTTGAAAATAGAATTGTCTGTTAAAATAGTCAAATAAATAAAAAAGTGGAAGGGGTTTATCTGTTTCATTTCATAACAGAGCATTCTTTTTCACTATAAAGTCGGAATACGACCAATACATAGCGAAACCTTCAGATTCAACTTTAACAAGAATGCCGTTAGAAAGGTATGCGGTATGCTCGGTGCCTGATTCCGTAGCAATGTAAACATCACAAGCCACTCTGCCCAATGGTGTTTTTACCGTTTCCTTTCCTTTTTGTTCAGCGTCTTCTAACATAATCTCCGGTACAACAAGATTGTGTTTATCTATTACTTCATCACGAGTATAAAACGTAGATTCTCCTTTGAACCTATACTCCTCAGGATTTTCTCCTTCAGCAGGTTTAACTTCCTCGATTTCATTAGTGGTTTTAATATTCGTTGTAAACGCAAGTGAATCTCCGACTTTCAGATCCTTTGCTTCCTTAACCTTGAACTCGGAAGGAGATTCAGTAAACATATTGGATTTTTTTAGCTCTGACACTTCGATGTAATTTCCATACTCTTCTGTAAACTTGTAATAAATCCCGTTGCTCTCTCCC
>CAZPQO010000092.1:0-3972 GCA_964588745.1 uncultured Methanomassiliicoccales archaeon
TTCCGAACATGAGGGGTTTTGGCATTACGGGTGCCTCTTCGGTCGTTTCGACCGTCTCTATAATTTCTACGTTCTCTTCACCTGTCATGAAAATCACCTCACAGGCTTGTCCGCTCTGCCCCTGACCATTTCGTCAAGAGAGACGTCGTTAACCTTGATTACTTTGAAACGAACACCGGGGATATCTCCGTAAGAACGACCCATTCTGCCGCCGATACCTTCGATCAGAACTTCGTCGTGTTCATCGATGAAGTTGATTGCACCGTCTCCGACGGCAAAGGCTGTGACCTGACGTCCGTTCTTTATGAGCTGGACCTTGACGCACTTGCGTATGGCCGAGTTGGGCTGCTTCGCTTCGATACCAACTTTCTCCAGCACAATGCCCTTTGCCTGAGAAGATCCCTCCAAAGGATCCGATTTCTCTCTGAGCTTGAGCACTCTTTTCTTGTATCCTCTGTCGAGCCAACGGGTCCTCTGCCTGTCAACTCTCATTTTTCTTGCGGTGTTTAGACCATTTCCCAAATTTCTTCACCTCATTGAATTTTTTATCACACGATATGATTGTGTATTTAAAGACCACGTATAACACGGGTCATGCGTAGAACATTGCTATTATAACCCTCTATATAAGACCTTTTACGATTGAGCGACGCGGTACCCGATATGGCCTTAACAACCGATCCGTGAGAAAAAGACACACGGTTACGGAGGTGCGGGCACATATCAATCGCGATGAAAAATCATTTTCCGCAAAGGCGTATAGGTGCATAATGTTTAAATCCTCTTCCGCCTAGACTGAGTCGGAGATAATATGAGGAATGATGAAGATTACATGGCGTTGCTCGACAGAGCCAAACTGAATCTTCCGGAAACCATCGAAGCTCATGAGAGGTTCACACTTCCGGAACTGGAAATCATGCAGGAAGGAAAAACCACTATCCTCAGGAACTTTATGGATATTGCAGACAGGGTCCGCAGGGAGCCTCAGCATCTACTCCACTTCCTTTTGAGAGAACTGGGAACCCCCGGCGAGATTGACAACAGACGTGCTATTTTCAAAGCAAGGATATCCACAACGGTTCTCAACGAAAGACTTCAGCAATACATGGACACATACGTGATTTGCGCCGAATGTTCCCGTCCGGACACCAAGCTTGTGAAACATGACAGAACTGTGCTTCTTGAGTGTGAGGCATGCGGTGCCAGCAGACCTATCTCCGTGCGCAAAGCCGTCAGATCCGGCCCCGTCGAACTCAAAGCCGGAGACGTTATCGAGATTGTCATCAATGACGTCGGCAAGAAAGGGGACGGAATCGGCAAACACGACGAGATGATCGTCATAGTTCCCGGCACTGCGAAAGGTACCCGTGCACGCGTGAAGATTACAAACGTTTCAAACAAAACAGCATTCGGCCAAGTGACCAACGAAGCCGCCACCCGCTGAAAGTTTCATATGAAATATTTCGTAGAGTCATACGGTTGCACCATGAATTACGGCGAGGGCGCACAGCTCGCCGAGAGGATGTCCGGCATGGGTTACGAGGAAACGCCTTCCGCCGAAGACGCGGATATAGTCATTCTCAACACCTGTACCGTGGTTGACACCACCGAAAAGAAGATGGTCAAAAGAATGACCGACCTCAGAAACATGGGCAAAGAAGTCATAGTTACCGGATGCATGGCAGAGGTTCAGCCCGGAAGGATATCGGTCAGACTTCCCGACTCTCTTATCATATCCCCTCAGAATTACTCCGAATTCTCCGATAAAGTCGGAACCAAATACGGATGCTGGAATCCTTTGGATCATAAGGATACGAGCACATCGGCCATCATTCCCATCGCCCAAGGATGTCTCGGAACCTGCTCTTATTGCATTACCAGATTCGCCAGGGGCAGACTTATCAGTTATCCCGTAGAGGAACTTTTGACTGAATTCCGCAAAAGGATCGAGAGCGGAGCCCGGGAAATACTGATTACCGCTCAGGATACCGCCTGTTACGGCAAGGATATAGGTTCAAGCCTGCCCGAACTTCTGCGCCTGATGCTGAAAACTCCGGGAGATTACAGAATACGCATAGGCATGATGAACCCTGACTGGTTGGTGCCTATCGTCGAAGAATTGCTTGATGTGTTCAAAGATCCCCGTGTGTACAGGTTCCTGCACATTCCCGTTCAGAGCGGAAGCAACAGAATTCTCAACGACATGAAGAGAATGTATTCTGTTGAAGAGTTCTTCGCCCTGACGGATTTGATCAGATCCCATTATCCAGACATGAGTATCGCCACTGATATAATAGCAGGATTCCCCGGAGAAACCGAAGAGGATCACCGCATGAGCGTGGATTTGCTCAGAAAGCTGAAAGCGGATACGGTGAATATCACACGGTTCTCTTCCCGTCCCGGTACCAAAGCCGCAAAGATGAAATCCATAAACGGCAGAATTCTCAAAGAACGGTCCACCGAACTCACCGGTGTCAGAAGCGAAATCGAACTGATGAACAATGAGGCCATGATCGGAAAAATCGTGAAAGTCCTCGTTACCGAAAAAGGGAAACCCGGTTCCGTGATTGCCAGAACAGACAATTACCGGCCTGTCGGAATCATGGAAACCCTTCAACTGGGAGAGTTTCTGGACGTTGAAATCACCGGCTGTTCTTCCACGTATTTTGTCGGAAGAACGTTAAATAACTGAAACCGATAACTGTTTCAAAGTCCCGTAGTGTAGTGGTCAATCATGTTGGCCTTTGGAGCCAGCGACTCCGGTTCGAACCCGGACGGGACTACCATTCATCACCTTATGAGCAATTGATCTCTGATTCATAATTACACAGAGATTCGGTTCGCGTATAACGGGATTCTCACAATATTGAAAAAAGAGTGACCAGTCCGTAACAGGCTCCGATTGCGATAAACAATGATATCGATGTCCTTGCCGCGGCGCCCGGACCCCTCAGCCGGCCCGCTTCCCTTCCTTCGGATGTTTTGAACAGTCTGCCGTAATTTACCATATAACTGCCGATAGCCAGCATAACTGCCGCAGGCATGAGTATCAAGAAAAAGGGGATCAGGATATACTCCTCGGTCAGAAATGCCCTCAGATATGTCGGCGTGCTCACGATGACTGCGAAAACCATATGCAGAGTACCGTTGAACACGGATATTCTGCGTTCATTGAACATGGACAGTTCTTCACGGGTCATGGCCGAAAATTCCTTGAGGGTTCCCAGCGCCCTTTGTCCCGTGATTTCGTGATATGCTTCGGTGGCGATGGCTCCCGAAAAAGCGGCGAATAACAGCATCAGAAACTTCTCGGTTCCGGTTACGTCGGATACGGAGATCACGTATACGGCGGAAACAATGAACAATGTCCAAAAGATTGCCCCCGGCAGTGCCGTTTTGATTCTGATGTCCATAGCCCCCGAGGGTTTTGAAAATAGATATATTCTGCTAATTGAAAGACTCCGAAGAGAAAATGCGATAAAACACAATCCGGACGCAATCCTCATTCAGGCCAGGGGTTCTGACATACCGTATTATAATATCTTAGTCTGATTGCGGAATCAAGAGGAAATACAATGAAACGTACAATCAAAGGCAATGTCAGCTGGGTAGGTTACCTTGACTGGGAACTTCGGAAGTTCCACGGAGAGGACTACACCATAACCGACGGTTCGAGTCAGAACGCATATCTCATAGAGGAGGAACAGACCGTACTGATAGATACTGTCTGGACACCTCACGGTGACGTGTTCGTTGAAAATCTGAAAAAGGAAGTCGGATTGGAGAACATTGATTTCATAGTCATGAATCACGGTGAAGCGGATCACTCCGGATCGCTTCCCGCCCTTATGAAGGAGATTCCGGAAACTCCGATATACTGTACCGCCAACGCTGTAAAAAGTATCGAAGGCCAGTACGGTAAAAACGGCTGGAATTTCAGAGTTGTCAAAACCGGGGATTCCGTTGAAATCG
>CAZPQO010000093.1:0-3953 GCA_964588745.1 uncultured Methanomassiliicoccales archaeon
GACCTTTTTTGGCTCTTGCGTTGAGTTACATCCTCAGCGGAATACACATTCTCTACGGACACAAATACTCCGGGCGGGAAATCCACACCAGAAAGACTTACTTGCTCGCGGGTTTGGGATCCTACATCCTTTGGTATGCTCTGTACGTCAGGGCAACCATATACTGCAATGCGGGATCGGCATACCACGCGGGCCTCGCCGTTCTGCTTGCTCTGTCCGTATCTTTCACCGTTTATTCTTTGGCTTTGAAAGAGAACGAATTCCTTTGGAAACGTGATTGACGGAATTTTAAAAAAATTCTTTCCGTTTGTCCGAATCTTATTCAAAACACGTCCGAAACTTCCAATCCCGCATCTTCGGACAGTCTCCGTATTTTTTCCAAAGCTCTGTCCGAACCTTTTATTCCCATCCTGTTAAGTCTTTCGGCCATATTCGGACGGAGATTCAATCTGTCGAGACTGACGTGTCCGGTACCTGTGGAAATTATTGCGTTGACAAAATCCTCTTCCTTTCCTTCCAAAGTGCTCAGCACGGGACCTACAAGGGCGTAAGTGTTAACACCCGCGGAAGTGAGTTCTTTCAAAGCGTTCAACCTTTTTTCCGGCAAAGGCGCGCCGGGTTCGGTGATATGGGAAATCCTGTTGTCGAGAGTGGTGAGAGTCACTCCCACCTCGCTTTCCATGGAGGAGATCAAATCCAAATCCCTCAGAATCAAATCGGATTTGGTGTGTACGTGTATCTTCATTTCATTGTTTTTGAGAACTTTCAGACACTGACGGGTAAGCGTGAATCGTTTTTCGGCGTATTGGTAGGGATCCGTCACGGTGCCGATGCCGATCACTCCGCGGATATTGCCCAATTCTTTTGCCAATCTGTCGGCTATGTTTATTTTCACCCGTACGATTCTCCATTCCTTCCATTCCGTGTGAGTGACTTCGGGGGCATAACAATAAACGCATCCGTGCTCGCATCCTCCGTAAGGATTCAGAGCATAATCCATATCCGGAAGTTTGGACGGGGACAGAGCTCGTCTGCATTTCACGGCTTCGTAAACGCCGTCCCATTCCTCTTCCGAAGTGAAATCCATCAGATTAGAGATAATCGTCAATCCTCCTTTGAATGTTCCAATCGGTCAGTATACCGGATTTCTGAACCCAGGTGCTTTTCGGTATTTCCATCACCCGGTCCACATGATCCATGGCTTTGTTGAGCGTATCGTATTCAAAAGGCTTGGTTTTCAAAGCGGCTCTGACATTCTCACGCACGTTCCATACCCCGACGGGCATTACGTAACCGGGATGGGCTTCCCTGAATATCACAACGCCCGCGGTACGGCGTTCTTCCATCAGCTTCTCGTTGACCGCCATTCTCGCGGCGTAATAACAGCCTCCGATCTTTGCGTACTCTTTCCTGCCGTCAAAGAACTCGTGATCGCTTATTATGTCAATCTCCCGTCCGGTGGGATTCCAGGTGGTGTTGGGATACCATGCCTCGATGAGTTCGTATCTCCAGGTACAGGGCATCATCAGGACGCACCATCTGTTGTCCAGCTGTTCCCACTCGTATATCCTGTATTCGTCAATAGTGTTGAAAAATTTCGTGTTACTCAGCAAATCTTTGCCGATTATGTCGTCCACGGCGGTAATCGACCACCTGGTGGGAACGAATCTTCTTCTTTTTCCCACTCCCATGGTTCCGACGGAGAAGGCTTTTTCAATTTCGGAAATCAAAGTTCCTTTACGGTAAGCGTCGATGACCGCGTCGGCGGCCTTCATGTCCGTGTCATAAAAGCTCTTTTCAAGATTTCTTTCGAATCTTCCGGAATCCTTCTTCATGGAAGTCATCCTTGCCGAAGGTCCGAAAGGTTGCACCTCATCGTCAAGAATCAATCTCCCTTTCGGTTTGCTGGAGAATTTGGCTTCGATGTCCAGCGGACGTTCGGTCAACGCGATTTCCTGAATGTCGCTTACGACCCTCCCTCCGGATTCGAAATCGTAAGCGTTGATTCTCACTTTGCCCCTTACGAGATTGAATCTGAAATCCACTATGTCGTCGATGGTTTTCCCCATCCACATTTCGGGTTTGTCCATTTCTGAAGTGTCTCCGAACTGAGGAGGTATCAACGGTCCGACATCGACTTTCGGATAACCGTAACGTCCCACGAAAACAGAAGGCGGACTGGATCCCGCCAAATCTTTCGTGTCTATCATCGGCAGTGTCTTCTGATGAGAATAGAATTTGATCATCAGGGGACATCTTGTTTTGCCGCACAGTCTCCGGGATCCTTTGCAGATTGAACACAATCCCGATTTAATTTCCGTGTCTTTTGAAACGGTGTCGGCAAATGTCTGTTGCCTCATCTTTTATTTGACCTTCCTCGGGATATCATGGCGGCAACCGCGCCCGCCCCTATCCCGTTGTCTATGTTCACCACACTCAGTCCGGGCGAGCAGGACTGAAGCATTCCCATCAACGCGGCGGTTCCGTCGCCGCCGAATCCGTAACCCGTGGATGTGGGAACTCCTATGACCGGTACGGGGGAAAGTGAGGATACGAGAGTGGGCAATGCGCCTTCCATGCCCGCGACAACGACTACGGCGGCGACATCTTTGTTGATTATCTCTTTGATCGGTCCGATGAGTCTGTGAAGTCCCGACACGCCTATGTCATAATATTCGATGCAGGGGCACCCCATCATTCTGGCCATGAGCGTTGCTTCCCCCGCAACAGGTATGTCCGAAGTCCCCGCGGTGATGACCGCGACGCAATCATGTTTTTCCTCGGGAAATCCTCCCGATATGATGCATCCGGAATCCCTGAAAAATTCAACACCCTCAATGTCTTCGACATGTTCGTAATGTTCTTCCTTGGCTCCCGAGACAAGAACCCTTCCGGCGGAAGAACGAAGAATCCTCCCCACTGTTTCGGGAGTCTTGGTTCTGGCGTACACAACCTCCGGAACCCCTTTTCTGGCCTGTCTGCCGAGGTCCAGGTTTACCTCGTTGCCGAGGGTTTCCACGTAATCCGTGCGCAATGCCTTCTCGGCCTCTTCAACGCCGATTTTTCCCTCTCGGTACAGTTCGAGAACCTCTCTGACGTCCATAGCCCGTGTATAATGATAAGGATTAAAGACATTCGCGGAAATCCCGAAGACATGGAGGGTTTCGGAAAGGTTTGCGAAGCATTGAAAGGATCGGAATCCGCGGTGTTGGCTTTTTCCGGCGGATTCGACAGTGCTTATCTTGCCGAAGCCTGCGTTCTGTCACTGGATAAGATCTGCGCCGTGTTCGTCGACATGCCCGTGACAAGCGACAGACAGAGATCGGAAGCCCTGCGGATTGCGGAAGCGATCGGTATTCCGTTAAGGGTTTTGAAATTGGACTGGAATCCTCTGGGAGACATGAAACTCAACGACGGTATGAGGTGCTATCACTGCAAAAAGGCAATCTACGGTGCGGTGAAATCTGTTGCGGCGGAAATGGGAACCGATAACGTGTTCTGCGGCGACAATTATGACGATCTTGATTCCGAGAGACCGGGAAGACTTGCAGCTTCCGAAACCGGAGTCAGAAGTCCTCTGGAAGAATTGAAAATCACCAGGAAAGAGATTCTGGACTTCGTTTTCTCCAAACCCTGGTCGGAAGGAATGATCAAAGATACCTGTCTGGCCACCCGGATTGCGGAGGGAACCGTTCTTACCGACGGATTGCTGGAAGAAGTCGAGGAAGCTGAAAAAATAATACGGAAAGTAACGGGAGTTTCCCAGGTAAGATTCAGACATCGGGAGGACCGGGGGATTATCCAGACCCATCCCGGAGAGATGGGGAAAATAACGGATAACCTGACCGAATTGGAATCCGAAATGAAGAAAAGGGGGTTATCCTTCAGGGTTGACCCTGAAGGATATAAAGATTTTTAAAGCGGGATAAGGACAGATGTCCATGCAAGGGATA
>CAZPQO010000094.1:0-3936 GCA_964588745.1 uncultured Methanomassiliicoccales archaeon
TTGCAGCCGTATTGGCGGGAAGGGCCTTGGGAGACAATCTTCTCGCGGTGTTCGTTGACACGGGACTTATGAGAAAGAACGAACCCGAAGAAGTAAAAGCAATGTTCAGGGATTCAGGAATAGAACTCAGAACCGTCAAAGCTTCCGACGAATATTTCGAAGCTCTCAAAGGCGTCACCGATCCGGAAATGAAAAGAAAAGCCATCGGCGAGAAGTTCATCCGTATTTTCGAAAGGGAAGCCAAGGATTTCGGTGCCAAGTATTTGGTTCAGGGAACCATCGCTCCCGATTGGATAGAATCCGGAGCCGACGGAAACGTCAAGATAAAATCCCACCACAATGTCGGAGGATTGCCCGAAGACATGGATATGGTTCTCGTGGAACCTCTCAGGAATCTCTACAAAGAGGAAGTCAGACAGGTTGCCAGGGAATTGGGAATCAAATCTTCTGAAAGACAGCCGTTCCCGGGTCCCGGATTGGCGGTAAGATGTCTTGCCGAAGTAACAAAGGACAATATACGCATTGTGCGCGAAGCCTGCCATATCGTCGAAGACGAAATTACGAAAGCTTCCGAAGAGGGAAACATGGTTCTTCCCTGGCAGTATTTTGCCGCATTATTGCCTTCACGTTCCGTGGGCGTCGGCAAGTCCGGAAGGTCTTACGGAATGACCGTTGTCGTGCGTGCCGTCGAATCCTCCGACGGAATGACCGCTTTGCATTCCGACGTACCGTTATCGGTTCTGAACAAAATATCGAAAAGAATCACCGATACTCTCGGTGACGATGTAAGCCGTGTCGTTTACGATCTTACGGACAAACCGCCGGCAACGGTCGAATGGGAATAAGCGACGGTTTTCTCAAATCCGAATAATGCGCGGATGCAATCCGCAACATTCCGACAGATGACACTGTGTGCACTGTCTGTTGCAAAAATAGGACAAGGTCCCGTGAAGGGACGGTTCTGTCTTATCTCACGCTTGCGGCAAGACCTTCCAGTTCGCTGGTCGCCTTCCAGATTAAGGTCCTTGCGTGCAAGGGAGTGTTGTTGTCGTTTGCCAAATCGTCCAAAATGGTCATGGCGCCGGTGGCGCGCACGTCCAAGGCTTCCTTTGTGTCCATAAGCCTGGTTTTAGCCTCCGTGGCTCCGCGTCTGATGTTCCTGGGAATGGAGTCGTCATTCGCCAGGAAATCCAGTATATCTGTAATTCCTTTAATATCTGCACTTGACATGATATCACCTCAAGATCAATAGGTCTCGAATTCTTCCTGAAGGTCAATAACGATTTGTTCGAGAACCTCTTCGAAATGGGGACCTTTGTATTCCCGGGTTCCTCCGAAATCGCTTTGGATTCTGGCTATGAATTCACTGTTTACCTTTATGAATTCCACGTTGCACAAAACTTCTTCCATGGATTGTCACCTCTGGATAAATGTCGAATTGATATCCACTATATAGCGGTGTCGGATATTTCACGGTCCCGCCGTATCGGACATACGCGTAAAGTATACCGAAATGTTTAAAATACTAACCTATCTTTAAGGCATATCTTAGGTCGTTATCGTTCAGCGATAGCGAGCAAGATATGCTGCGCCTGTTATTTTGGCGAAGGAAGGTTTAATCATATGACCGAGAGAGAATATCCGGAAGACGAAACTCAAGAAAAACGATCCGGTCTCGGATTCAGCAGATATTCGAGAATAATGAAGATGGCACGCACTCCGACCAGAGACTAACAGAAGAAGAACTTGCGCATCACAGGCTTGGGTATAATCCTTCTCGGTGCCGTAGGGTTTGCCATAATGTGGTTGATGACATACTTCCCTGCATATTTCTGAGCTAATAGGAGCGAACAATACAATGTCAGATCAGTACTCAGGTCCGTGCATTACAGGCACGAACGACGTCAAGGAAGCCCGAGCCGGAGAGACGGTAAGTTGGAAATTCACTGTCACCGGTGACGCAACAACCGCTAAACTGTCTTTCTCGGAGGAGACCGGTCCGGAGGTTGAAACGGCTCCGTTCTGGGCGCTGACCGTGACAGAATCCACGGGAAACGAGATATGGAACAGCTACGGTTCCAAAGCCGACGTCACCGTCAACATTCCCGGAAGCAAAGATAAGGAAATAACGCTCAATGCAGAATGCCCCAAGGGTGCCAGATACGGAGATTTCATCAAAGTCACGGTATACGTGGACTGTGAAGGATCCGAAGATTCCATAGTGTTCGAAGCATCCGCGAGACAATCCATTCTCATTCTCAAGACTCAGATGGATCAGGAACGCGTGGTCGCCGACGCTTTGGCGGCGAAAGCAAACCTTGACGAAAAGGACATTTACGCAGTGTTGGCCCCCGGCGGTCTGAGAGGGTACGTGTTTGTCGAAGGAATGAACACCGACCGTCTCCGCGAAATGACCCGCGATATCCGCAGGGCTTACGCGTTCATCCCCGGCGAAACGCCGATGAAAGAAATAGAACACTATCTCACACCGGTTTCCGCCGTAATCGGAATATCCGAAGGGGACATCATCGAATTGGTCGAAGGACCCTTCAAGGGCGAAAAGGCAAGAGTGCAGCATATTGACGAGAACAAAGAAGAAATCACAGTCGAACTCATAGAGGCGATGGTCCCGATACCCGTTACGGTCAAGGGCGACAGCGTCAGAGTATTGGATAAGGAGAGATAAGAATGGTAGATATTGTTGAGGCATTGGTGGACGGAGGAAGAGCCTCCGCGGGACCGCCTCTCGGCCCCGCCCTGGGACCGAAAGGGGTCAACATCGGCCAAGTTATCGAAAGGATCAATGAAAGAACAAAAGCTTTCGACGGAATGAAAGTTCCCGTCAAAGTTCTGATCAACGACGATAAGTCGTTTGAAATCAAAGTCGGCACTCCCCCCGTTTCGGCGCTTATCAAGTCCGAATTGGGAATCAGCCTCGGTGCGGGAAACCCCAAAGCCGAGAAGGTCGGAGACCTTACTTTGGATCAGGCCAAGAAGATTGCAGACATGAAGCAGGACGACCTTTTGGGCAACGACGTGAAATCCCGGGTTTTGGAAATTGCGGGAAGCTGCGTCTCGATCGGCGTCAAGATTGACGGAAAGGCCCCCAAGATATTCCAGAAGGATGTCAAAGACGGTCTTTACGACGATCAGTTCTAAACTCAAAACGGGGTAAATCCCCGTCTTTAAAATTTCATACGAGGGGAAACAGCGGTGCTTGTACACAAGTATATGATGAAGGCAATGTCGAACATTGTCGCCGCCGTATCTTCTTTTGTGGCCCTCATGGTCATGACCCGGTACGTCAGTTATGAGTACGGGGTGATGATGTGGGGGTTCGCCTTCGTCGCGTTGTTCAACATTGTCACAGGTCTCGGATTTGAAACTGCACACATCAAATACATCGCCGAAGGCAGAGATCAGAACAACTGTTTCTCCACCTTTGCGGTAATACGGGGCTCACTGACTCTGGCGATGATACTTATGGCCTCCGCCATGATTTATGTCGGCATCGCCGACGGGACCATGAATGCCGAAGCGGCCGGCGTAATTGCGGTCTTCATTGTTTATTATGCGGTTTGGGACCTCCGATCCATTTACACCGTAACTTTCGACGCTAGACTGGAGAGCGGCAAAAGTTCGATAGTCATCATTCTGGAATCGGTCATAAGATCCGTGTTGCTGATTATTCTCGCGCTGAAACAGGTTTCCGCCGACACACTGAGTCTGGCTTATCTGACAGGTATGATTCTGGCCATGGTTTCGACCCTGTGGCTTTCCAGAAACATAAATCTGAAATTCGTCCGTCCCACAATGGTCAAAGAATATGCCATCTTCGCCGCACCTCTGGTGATATCCTCTCTTGTTCTGATGGCCATGGACGCCTTGGACAGAGTCGTGATAGGATTCAACGGGAATCTTCTCGAAGTCGGGTAT
>CAZPQO010000095.1:0-3902 GCA_964588745.1 uncultured Methanomassiliicoccales archaeon
AGTCAGACCCGTGAAAACCACCGTGAACCACGGAGTGGATTTCCTGGCTTCGGGAATAATAGCGAATTCCAAAGGTGCGCTGGTCGGAGACCAGACGATGCCTTTGGAAATGGGAAAGATTGAGGAAGGTCTCGATCTTTACGATTAACGGTCGAATACCCAGCACTCGCTGTGTTCCGGCAGTTCGTCCACGGACAGATCTATCTCGTTTCCCACGTAATCCACGTTTTCCGTGGGAACCATCTGCAGGAAATCATCCAGCGGAAGTATCGCTATGCATAATCCGAAAACCCGATAGTGCATAGGCACTATCACTTTCGGATCCACCAGATTTATGAACTCCCTCACTTCGGGAAGTTCCATTGTGTAGTTGGCCCCGACAGGTACGAAAAGAATGTCGATATTGCGAATTTTATCGATTACCTTTTTATCGGGTATTGCGCCCAAGTCTCCGCAGTGACACACGCTTATGCCGTCCATTTCAAAACGGTACATGGTGTTGAGGCCGCGTTTTGCCCCTTGTTCTTCATCATGATAAGACGGCAACCCCTCGATTTCAAAGGGACCGGATTTAAATTTGCCGACTTTCCCTTGATATTCTTTGAAATCTCCTCCGATTACTCTGGATGCGCTGTGATCGTAATGATCGTGCGTCATAAGCACGACGGAAGCGCTGGCAGGAGTCGGGGCTTTGATGCCGATGGATTTACCGTCGTGAGGATCCACGACAATGGTTCCGTCTTCGCACCCGAACTCAAAACATGAATGACCGTGCCATCTGATAAGCATAGTTGAATAAACAATCCTCGTTCGTATAATAATTTTCCATTGCTCGATAGGAAAGTGTTTATCAACCATATACGATTTCACATTGTGAAAAAAACTTTAATCCTTGTCGTTGACAGGGACGATGATTTCGGTACCAAAGGCAATGTCGAGACGCCTGTCATCGGAGTCGAAGACTGTTCTGTGGCAGCCGCGGCTTTGGGGATTGCAGATCCCGAAGATTCCGATATCAATTCCGTTTATGCCGCAATCAATGTTTACAAAGAGATGTTGGACGAAGGTTCCCGCGTCGAAGTGGCGATTCTGTGCGGTGACAGGAAAGTCGGCCACCGTTCCGATTCCGCAATCATCGAAGAACTTGAAGAAGTGATGAACGAAGTCAATCCCGACAGAATAATTCTGGTCGGTGACGGTGCGGAAGACGAATACGTCTATCCGATCATTTCCTCACGCATCCCTATCGATTCCGTAAGGAAGGTTGTTGTCAAACAGTCTCCCGGTCTCGAAGGCAACGTTTACATTATAACAAAAATGCTGGAAGACCCCCTCAAAAGGAGGAGATTCCTCACCCCTATCGGATGGATTCTTTTCCTGATGACAATGGTCCACATTGTGCCCATTCTGTACATTCAGGGAATAAGCGCAACAACGTTCTCGAGAATATCAGGATCTTTGATGGTTCTGATTATTGGGTCGGCTCTTCTGATATACGGCTACAGCGCGATTACAAAAACTTACAAAATATTGTTGAGGTGGCTTTCCGGACTGAGATCCGGAAGCGTCGCCATCACCTTTACGTTGATTTCCGTGTCTCTGATATTGTCGGGATTGGTTTTGGGCGTTCTGACGATACAGAACACATACGCCCCTACACCCTTCCAGATAGTGTTGAGATTCAGCGCCGCCGCGATTTGGCCGATAATTTTCGGCTTCCTGTTTTTCATGCTGGGAAGTTTCATCAACGAATACATTTCGAAGGGTTCCGTCAGACTGAGTTTCATCATTGGCTCCATAAACATACTCGGAGTCGGTATGGTTATCATAGGAGCCCTCGATTTGATGATGACTTACGTCAACATCGGTCCGTCAAGCGTAGCGATGACCATAGCAGAGGTTATTGTCGGCATAGGTCTTGGATTGATTGCAACCTTTGTCCGGAGATTCTTCAAACTGAATGTGCCTTATGTCCGCGAGGAGGCCTCTGAAGCTGAAGTTCAGTGATTGGGAACCGATTTATTCCGAAATAATATCCGATCTCAACCTGAGTCGCGAAGATGATGAAAGCTCCGCAAGGATGTTGCGGGCTCTGACATTGAATTCGAATCTGATTTTGGGGGATACTGTAGAAAACATAATGGCGGATACGGTTACCGTGTTCGGCGATGCCGATTCTTTGGAGGATGATGTAAAACTATTGTCTCCGGAGGGAACTTTCATTTCAGCAGGTTCGGCAACCGAAAGACTGGCGGGAATGGGAATAATGCCCGATATCGTTGTAACGGATCTTGACGGAAATATCGAAAGTCAGATCGAAGCTTCGGAATCCGGAGCGATAACCGTAGTATTGGCTCACGGGGATAACACAGATCTCGTTGCAGAACACATCGGGTCCTTCAAAGGCCCTCTTTTATTGACGACGCAAAGCAATCCCCTGAGTATTGTTGAAAATTACGGGGGATTCACAGACGGGGACCGTGCCGTTTGCATTGCCAGACATTTCGGAGCGAAAAGAATATTGCTTGAAGGGTTTGATTTTGAAAATCCCCGTCTGCGCAACGGAAACAACAAAGAAATCTCCCTTAAGAAATTAAAATGGGCAAAGAAAATAATATTCGGGATGAACCCTCCTGATGTGTATATAATCCGCCCCTGAACATTTGCCGAAACTGTCTCTTTAGGTCAAATATGCTCAAATGCCAAATAAAGATTAATATGCCTGCGACGTTCCACCTTTGAGGGATAGGATTATTTGGGTTGTTTTAGCAGTTCTTGCACTTATATATGTACCCATCCTAATGTGGGTTTGGCAATCACCCAGAGCCAAGGAGTTGGGTCTAGAGCTCCGCGGTCCCATAGTATTTTATAAAACCCAAAGAGGCAAAAATACGATGGAACGCATAGGCGCCCATCGTAAATTCTGCAGGATTATGGCAACCTTTTCCAACGCAGTTTCCGTGATTCTTATGGCAGTCATGATGATGTTCATGGCAAGATCTGTAGGAATGATTCCCGCAAGAATCAAAGGCGGAGCGATAAACTCGGTGTCTTTTACGAGTATCGGCATTGATATGACCGAATTCCTTGTATTCGGAGTGTTGGCGCTGATTGTCGCCATGATTTTTCACGAGTTCGCTCACGGCATTCAGTCCAGAGCGAACGATGTGGGCGTCGAATCTTCAGGCCTGATATACGCCGTGGTTCCTTTGGGCGCATTCGTGGAGATGAACGAAGAGGACTCCAAAAAAGCCACATTGAAAGAAAAGATGAGCATATATTCCGCCGGAATATCAATAAATTTCATTGTCGCGGCCATATCCTTCCTGTTATTCGCGATGCTTATGCTGGCGCCTCTCGGCAATGTTGCGGGCGTCAATGACGACAGTGTAGGCCTGTATTCCGTTGACAAAGGTTCTCCTGCGTATTCAGCGGGTTTGTCGGCGGGTTCTATCATACTCACGGTAGACGGTAAAGAAGTCCATCTTGACAGTGACGGATTGTCCTATGGACTTATTCAGGACGGTAAGGTTTTGGGCGGGGGTTCATACCCAATAGAGTATCTGACGCCGGATGGACGGGTGACGAAAGACATATGGCTGGGAGTTTTCGTAAAGAAGGTTGTTACCGACAGTCCGGCAAATATCGCCAGGTTGCCTGAAGGTTCTCTGCTGATATCCATTGACGGCACACCCATAACCGGAACGGAATCATTTACCGAATTCCTTGCGGGCACGATCCCCGGCGACGAGGTGGAAGTCACATTTGTGAATGTAACCACAGGCGTTGAAGATAAGATCAATATCACATTGGGCGGCACTGAAATAGGATATATGGGGGTGCAGACCAACTACAGCGGAATGGTTTTCATAACGCCCGGTTTCGTTCATGGAAAGGCAATC
>CAZPQO010000096.1:0-3893 GCA_964588745.1 uncultured Methanomassiliicoccales archaeon
ACAATCTGCTTTTCATGATTCCTGTTGCCGTTGTCATCGCCCTGATCTTCGCAGTATATTTCCTGCTTGATATAAAAAAGAAGGATTCGGGAACTCCCGAAATGCGGAAGATTTCAGACGCGATTGAGACCGGCGCCATGGCGTATTTGCAACGCCAATACAAAACAATCGGAATCATAAGTGTAATTGTGGCTGTGTTGATTGCCTTGGCAGGCATTCCCGAAGCCACAAGCAAATATCTCGGATACCCGGTGGCCATTGCGTTCCTCATCGGTGCAGGATTCTCCATTCTTTCCGGATTCATCGGAATGAAGGTCTCCGTCAGCACCAACATCAAAACCGCAAGCGCCGCCCGCGGATCGCTCAACGATGCGTTCAAGACCGCATTCCGCGGAGGTGCCGTTTCGGGCATTATCGTATCCACCCTCAGCATTCTCGGACTTTTCGCCGTGTTCCTCGCATACAATGCGGTTTACGGAACCGGTGACGCTACGGGAATGACGCAGACTCTTCACTACGTGATCGGTTATGCCTTCGGTGCGTCCTTCGCGGCCCTTTTCGCCCAGCTCGGTGGCGGTATTTACACCAAAGCCGCAGACGTGGGAGCGGACCTTGTAGGTAAGGTCGAAGAAGGCATCCCCGAAGACGATCCCAGAAACCCCGCCGTCATTGCCGACCTTGTCGGTGACAACGTGGGTGACTGCGCCGGAAGAGGTGCGGACATATTCGAATCGACGGCCGCCGAAATCATCGGATCCATGGTCATCGGTCTTGCCGTGCTCAAAGTTTCAACGAGCATAGACCTGTCCGTAAACTGGATTCTTCTGCCCATCATCGTGATGGCTTTCGGACTCATCGCCTCGGTCATCGGAATAATTACCGTAAGGCTCAAAGACACCGATAAAGAAGTGTTCTCCGCTCTGAACCGCGGCTACTACGTTACCATGATTCTAATTCTGATAACGTCCGTGTTTGCCGTGTATTGGATGCTGAAAGACGAATCCGGTGCAGGCTGGACTTACTTCGCAGGATGCGCAGTGGTCGGAATTGTGCTTGCTCTTGCGATTGTGTACATCACACAGTATTATACCGGAGACCACAAGCCCGTACAAAGCATCGCGGAAGCCTCTGAGACCGGACCCGCGACCAACATCATCAAGGGTCTTTCCGTCGGTATGGAATCCACTTTGATGCCGGTCATATGCATTGTGCTTGCCATTGTTTCCACATTCGTTCTCGGATACTACGGAGCACCTGAAAGCTTAATGCACGCCGACAAAATAGTGTTCGGAATCTACGGTACCGCAATCGGTACCGTCGCCATGTTGGCTTCTTCCGCATTCATTCTTGCCGAAGACACCTACGGACCGATTACCGACAACGCCGGCGGCATTGTCGAAATGAGCAACGAACCCGATGAGGTCAGGGACAGAACCGACCTTTTGGACGCTTCCGGCAACACCACCAAAGCACTTACCAAGGGATACGCCATGGCTTCGGCCGCATTGGCATCATTCCTGCTGTTCGCCGCATTCTTCGAAATCGTCACGGACATCAGGGGCGGAACTTTGGTCGATAACATGGTCATCGACTTCGGCAACCCGCTGATCTTCGTCGGCGGACTGATCGGAGGCGTGTTGGTGTTCTACTTCACATCTCTCGCAATCAGCGCGGTCGGAAAGGCCGCCGGAGAAATGATCGAAGAAGTCCGCAGACAGTTCAGGGAAGATCCGGGAATCATGGAAGGAACTTCCGACCCGGACTACGCCAAGTGTGTTGATATCGCAACCCGCGGCGCACTCAAAGAAATGGTGCTCCCCGCATTGTTGCCCATCATCGTACCGATAGTCTTCGGTCTTCTGTTCAGATACGTGCTGCCCTTGGAATTCGCCATCGAAGCCCCCGGCGCGATGGGAGCCCTCATGGTTGTCGCAACCATCACGGGTCTTCTCATGGCCAACTTCCTCAACAACGGAGGAGGCGCCTGGGATAACGCAAAGAAGTTCATCGAATCCGGCGTAAGCGGCGGAAAGGGTTCGCCCGCTCACGACGCATCTGTCGTCGGAGACACCGTCGGCGATCCTTTCAAGGACACCGCAGGACCTTCGATTCACGTGTTGATCAAGCTGTTGCCCACAATCTGTATGGTGACGGCTGTTCTGTACGTGATCGTCTGAACGTAAAAACCAATTACGGGGGACCTCCCCCGTCCAATTATTTTTTGATATTTCCGTGATACGGATTAAACGAAAGGTGAAAATTTCAGGTCTTCGTATTCCGCGACTTCGTCCGCGGGCATCTCTTCGGAAAAATCACAGGAACTGGATACCACAATCGGCACCCCGTCTTCGTCAAGATATCCCATTCCTATCATTTCCAAAGGGTTGAACACATCAATCCCGGACACGGCGGCGATGGAGGCCGCCCCCAAGGGACAGGTCAGAGCAAAAATCACATCTGAAGCTTTCACTTTGGATTGAGTCAGCTTGTTGCAGATTTTTTTCGCGATACATGCGGCGGAAACATCGATGACTTCGATTACGTCTATCCCGTCGCTTATCAGTTTTTCGGAAAGGTCGTCGGCCGCTTTCTTTCCGCCGATGTCACCGCAGAGCCTTACGCAGGTGTTGCAGGTAATCATCAAAACCTTCTTGGCTTTCAGCGATTCGGCCACCTCTTTATAATCCCGATTTCTGCCTGCTATGATCACGGATTACAACCATGCATTCACGATTTATGATTATTGCGATTGCGGTTTATCCAAAATCCTTTTATGAATGTCGGAATTAAAGATGAACATTCAAGGTGTTTTTAATGACGGAACTGGAACTCATCCCCGTGGAAGATATCAAAGTCAAAAAAGGAATGACCGTAAACGATTTATTGCTGAATATGAAGGACGCGGGAGGATTTACCGCCCGCAAACTTGCCGAGGCCACCGATATTGCGGAAACCATGATTTCCGAAGAAGGTTGCCTCAGAGTCCTTTCTTTCCCTGCCTGTATAATGGCAACGGGAACCAGAGGAGTCATTGTAGACATGGTAAGGAACGGAATGGTGGATTTGATCATAACCACCTGCGGAACGTTGGATCACGACATATCCAGAACTTTTGCCTCATATTACAAAGGGGATTTCATGATGGATGATGCGGACCTTCGCGATCATGAAGTGAGCAGGCTGGGAAACGTTTTGGTTCCCGATTCCTGTTACGGCATCGTCCTTGAAGACCATCTCCTTCCCATGTTCGAAGAGATCTTTGCCGAAAGCAAAGATATGACGACACACAAAATCATCGACGAAGTTGGAAAGAGAATGGTTCACGAAGACAGTTTGCTTCACCAGTGTCATCTGAAAAACGTTCCCATCGTCGTTCCCGGAATAACCGACGGTTCTTTCGGATCCCAGCTTTGGACATATTATCAAATGCACAGGGAACTGAGAATAGATCTTTTCGGAGACGAACAGATGTTGGCGGAAATGACAATGGAAGCGGAAAAGATGGGGGCCATCATCATCGGCGGAGGCATTTCGAAACACCACGTAATATGGTGGAGCCAGTTCCGTGACGGTTTGGATTACTGCGTTTACCTCACAACCGCACAGGAGTTTGACGGTTCGCTGTCCGGAGCTCCTATCAGGGAAGCCGTGTCATGGGGCAAGGTCAAACGCGACGCAAGCAAAATGACCGTTGAAGGCGATGCGACGATTACGTTGCCGCTGATATACGCCGGACTTGCGGACAGATTGCTCTGATATTTTTCCAATAACCTTTATAGACACGGGATGCAGACAGTATCCCGTGTTTCTGAATTTTCTTTTTGTTTCGGATACCGCATCCTTTTCCCGTGGGAACGATTATTATCTTTCGATTCGTTCTGTTATTCCAGGTA
>CAZPQO010000097.1:0-3830 GCA_964588745.1 uncultured Methanomassiliicoccales archaeon
GTCGCAGAGTCCTTTTCCCGCAAGCCCTTCGGCTTTGTCCAAATTATCGGAAATCCAACCGTCCATGTTAAAAACCTCAGGGATCGAATCCCATCTCAGATATTCTGAGACGGGGTCTCTGACCTTCCAGATATCCGTAAACGCTGGAATGCTCGCTGCCGTTGATCAGCATGTCAACCGCGTGTTTCGCCACGGGAAGACTTATCGAATTGCCTATGAGTCCCACTGTGTTTCCGTAAACGATCATGTCGCAGAGCGTAAGGTCTTCGATGATCTTTCTGGTCTTTCCTTCCCTTCCGATCAATCTTCCTCTGACTCTCATAATCTGTTTGTCGGCCACGAACTCTTTCAAATCTATGATTTCCAAATATTCGTCGTCTTCCAGAAGACGCAGGGCCTTTTCGGGATTGAATCCCCGTCCCACGGCTTTGATTACGTCCGCAAGTTTCAGTTCCATAAGGGGATCGCCGGTTTCTTTCATGTCGATGATGACCACTCCGTCCTTGGAAATATCGAGTTCGAGACCCGATACTCTCTGCAACATCTTTTTCGTCTCTCCGGATTTGCCCACGAGGGCACCCACTCTGTCCGCGGCTATTCTGACGGTTCTCATGTTTCACTCCCCCTCGGGTTCTTTGTCGAATATCATTTTTGTTATCTCTTCGGATTCCATTACATCCGCCTTTCTGAGTTTGAAGAATCTGTTAACGTTGGCAATATCCCTTTCGAGAAGTTCGACGGCACCGTAAGATTCGGAGTCCATCGCCTGACCGCAGTCGATTACCACCGGGCCTTCATCGGACATCAGTATATTATACTCACTTAAATCGCCGTGGACCAGACGGGCCTCCTTCCAGCCTTTGACTATGAAGGACACTATTTCTTCGTAAACTTCCGTGGGATTTTCGAGTTCGACGTTTTTGAGCTGAGGCGCGGGACCCGTGCTGTCGCCTATGAATTCTTCCACGAGACAGTTTTTCTCCCGGGCAACGGGTTCCGGCACTCTGAGTCCGGCATTGACGTAACGGTGAAGATTCTGAAACTCTTTCTGAGTCCAGGTGTAAATCGTTTTGACTCTGTTTCCGGTCATCCCTTTGAATCTCGGATCTCCGTCGATGTATCTTGCGATTCTTTTGAAAGTTGCGGTGGAGGTTCTGAATATTTTGAGGGCCAGAGGTTCCCCCTCCGGGTCCTCGGCGTAAAAGACATTCCCCTCCTTTCCGGTGGAAACGGGATACTGAACGGTGTCGATGATCCCGGAGGTCATGAAGTTGTAGAGAACCATCAGGGTTCTTCTGTCAAAGACTTCGCCTTCCGTCTGTCTTTCGTCACCTGTTCTGTCCGTTTTCAAAGCGTCGACATGTTTCTCCATGTAGGAGTAAATTTCATCGTAGGAGGCCATGCCGAGGCAACCTCAGAACACGTCTATGGATTTTGGAATCCTGTTTCTTCTGCTGAGGTTCATCGCCTGCGTTCTTGTGTATCTGAACTTGATATCGCATTTGTCAGGCTGGAAATCCCATACGGAAACAATCAGAAGGTCTCCTTCCCTGATCCACATGCGTTTTTTGATTTTTCCCGGAATGCGCCCCATTCTGGATACTCCGTCTTCGCACATCACGCGGATTTTGGAAGCTCCCATGAGCTGGTCGGCTATTCCGAATATCTCGCCCTCTTTTATGTTGGGCATGCGTATACGCGATACATCTTCTTCACCGTCGACCGGTGCCGTTCTCGTTGCCATACTTGACCTATGTTTGCATCTTTATATTAATGATTTCTCAATTTTTCAGACAGGTATTTAAGAAAACCATCGAAAAGATACAAACTTTTTTATCTATCCTCAAATATTGACGCCGTACGCTCCTGTAGTGTAGCGGCCAATCATTCGGCCCTTTCGAGGCCGACACTCGGGTTCAAATCCCGACGGGAGCACCATTACACTTTTCCTGAATCACGGA
The DNA here is from genome assembly GCA_964588745.1 of uncultured Methanomassiliicoccales archaeon. GTDB lineage: Archaea > Thermoplasmatota > Thermoplasmata > Methanomassiliicoccales > Methanomethylophilaceae > VadinCA11. The sequence continues at coordinate 1,962 of CAZPQO010000097.1, forward strand.
AACCTTGTTCGGAATCCGAGAATCTTTTTGCGGTAAGCGGAGCTCTTTCTCGCAATCTCGTCCATGTTGTCTTTGTTCACGGCATAGACTTCGGGAAGCTTTTTGGGATTTTCTTTCAGCATGGCCTCCACCAGATAAGGATCGGAAAAACTTCTGTTTCTGATGTAATCCTCGTTCCAGTTTTCCGCCAGTTCAAGGACGGCTTCGATTCCGCTGTTGTAAAATTCCTGAAGAATGACTGCGGCAACGGTGCAATCGTTGGAAAGAACGGCGATGTTGCTCCCTCGAACCGCGAAATCCTCTCCGTTGAAAGACAAAGCCAAGCCTCCGCTTTCGTTTACCAGTTCCATCGCCTGGTAATCGGAAGTGTCGCTTCCGATGTACGCCGTGCCGTCCAATTCTATGGACGTCCTTCTTCTGATTTCCAAAAGAGTGTACGCTTTCTCGTTGGAACCTATCGAAGACATGGATCTCATAATCGCGCTTGCGGAATCAACGGATTCGATTGTTTCCGTAACGTCGTCCATGACGCTCAGCATTTTGATGTCCGCTTCGTCAAGTTCCATGGCTATGTTCAGGGGATACTCGACTTTGGAAAGTTTTAATGAGGAGATTTCCGACATTTTCTCCCTGAGGATTTTCGAATCCTGCCGGGTCATGTCGTGGGAATCAAGACTCAGATCCGTGCAGGTAAGGTTTCCCATAGGGATTTCCAACGCGTCGCAGATGTTCATCACGTCGTGTTCGTAAAGACTCGTGGTGATGAAGGTGGGCATTACGTTCAGTGCGTAACGCATGGCATGTCCGGCCTTGGGCATCAGTTCCAAAGCGTTTGCGCTGGTACTGTGAACCTGCAGATCCGTCGCACCGTAAGCCTTCAGGAAGGGAGCGATCATTTTCATGGTGTTTCCGGTTCTTCCGTCTTCACGGTCCAACACATAGGCGCAGAGGGAATCGTATCTTGAGATGATGTCAAAAAAGTGACTTCCGTCCCTTATGAAACGTTCGCAGATATCCTTCGTCCCATTGTTTCTGGTGAGATATCCCCAACAGCTGCAAACGAACTGTTTGTCGTTAATGAACCCCAAATCATCCAGAGTGTCGAATTCAGCCATGGAATCACTCCAGAGATTCGTTGACTTCTTTTGTCAGATCATAAGGCTCTTCGAGTTTGTTTTCACCGGCGTACAGGGCTTTGCCCTTGACGCGAACGTCACCGTCCGCAAAGGCTCTCAGGGTGGAAACGATAAGCGGAAGTTCCCGTTTTGCTCCTTCTTCCCTTATTTTTTTGAACAAAGGTTCCTCGGTTCCTTCCTTTTTCTTTATTTCTTCCAAAGTATCCGTTTCTGATTTCTTTTCTAAATTCTTCCACAGAGAATCGTATTCTTCTCCCCGTATCGAGAATCCGCAGTACGTCAACGGTGCTCCCCGATCCCACTCCTCGGTGCACAGGTGAATCATTGCGCCCTGGGAGTCGGCTTTGTTTTCGATGAGTTCCCAAATAACTTCTTCCCAGGTTCCTTTCGGACCGTCGGGCAGAGCCGGGTGGAGATTGATCATGTCGTAGGTGTTGCAGGTCTCGTCATCCATCCAAAGCATGTATCCCGCAAGTATTCCAAGATCGAATCCGTATTCCCCCGTTCTTTCTCTCAGGATTCTTCCGTATTCGACTCTCCAGGCGGATTCGTCTTTCTTCCTCAGCTCGGGTTTGAAATTTTTCCATGAAAATGTGATAAGGGGAATTCCGTATCCTTCGACCATATCGAAGAAAATTTCTCTTTGATCTTTGCGGGGATTGTTGTCCTCCGTGTTGTCCCAATTGCAGAAAACAAAAGATATTTCGATATCCAGGTTCCCTTTTTCCTTCTC
>CAZPQO010000098.1:0-3811 GCA_964588745.1 uncultured Methanomassiliicoccales archaeon
GTCGTGTTCATGACCTCGTTGTCTCTTGATGTCAATATTCTGATGGTCATCGCATCATTGGCACTGTTCGGTATGGGGAACGCGATATTCAACGCTCCCAACACAACAACGATGATGTCATCGGTCCTTCCCGAAGACAGAGGATCCGCATCCGCAACCGTTGCCGTCGTGAGGCAGATGGGAATGGCGGTGTCCATGGGAATAGCGATGGGGGCCATATCTATAATCATGGGAAGTTTGGACACACTCGGACCGGAAACATTCCCGCTGTTCGTTGACGTGATTCACATCTCGTTCATGATATCCATACTGATGTGCGTTCTGGCAATGCTGGCCTCTTGGTTCAGGGGCGACTGTTCGACAGATTCCGCTGAGACGGCTGAATAAACCCGATTCGGTTCAGTGATTTATTTAATGGGTGATTGCATAGTGCGACCGATGTCCGGCATATCCGGCCCGAGGGAAAATTTCCGATTCCAGACCATAATCGTCATTGTCGGCGGTTTGCTGATGGTATCGAAGTTTGTCGCTTATTTCATGACAAACTCGGTGGCCATATTCACTGACGCCATGGAAAGCATAGTGAATATTCTGGCAGGCTCTGTCGGACTGTACGCTTTGTACATTTCCCCGAAACCTCCGGACAAAGACCATCCTTACGGACACGGTCGTGCAGAAGTTATTTCCGCCGCTTTCGAAGGTGCACTCATCCTTGTCGCCGGCCTCATTATCATTCTGTCGGCCTTGCGCGGTTTGCAGTCTCCGCCTGAAATATCCAGTTTGGATTTCGGTCTTGTGATAATATTTGCCGCGGCACTTGTCAATCTGGTCATGGGGAGAGCCGCAATCAAAATAGGTCAGAAGAACAGATCTCAGGCTTTGGAAGCCAGTGGCAGACACCTGTGCACCGACACTCTGGATTCTTTCGGTATAATCATCGGACTTCTTGTCGTGTATGCCGGCATGCATATGGGGTATGATGTTGCATGGATCGATCCCGCCATCGCATTGTTGTTCGGATTGATTATTCTGAGAACGGCGTACAAAGTTCTGAAAGGGACCGTTGATACAATCATGGATCGGGTAGATCCTGAAGTTGTATCGAAAATCACCGAAAACATAATAGAAAACAGACATGAAAATTGGATTGATATCCATTGTCTCAGAATCAAGAAATACGGTACTGATTATTCTGTCGATCTTCATGCAACATTCCCGAGATATCTGTCCGTCGGTCAGGTTGAGGACGAGACAAAGCATCTTCAAGCTTATCTCGAAAACGAATTCGGGCAGGGTTTGGAACTTGTTGTCAAAGCTGAACCCTGCCGTGATTTCTCCTGTGCCATATGTATCCTTGACTGCGAAATAAGAAAATCCGAATTCGTGAAGGCAATGGAATGGTCTGAAGAAACCATGGTCGAACCGACACAGCACAGACTCCCCGACGAATGATTTAATACAGTCTCCGTGATTACGGGGTCATGGTTTTAAACAGAGGAGTCCCGAAGGAAATATCCGCGGTCAAACTGAAAAAATGGTTCAAATCCCTTGACGAAAGAGACAGAAACAGAATTTCCAGATACGCCTCCGGAGCAGATACCTCCTCTCAGATCGCCTTTATCACGGATGTAATGTCCAAAGCCAACGCCGATGAAAACCATGCGGTCGCTCTTATCGCCGGGGAGTTCGGAGAATCTCTCGATATGGACGACAATGAAAGATTCGATTTTGTCAACGTATATATCGAATCTCTTTTCGGTTCCGGCGATGCCTGCCGTGCGAAAGAACTCTGTCTTCAGAACATAGAGGCAGTCCCCAAAGTTTTGGACCGTCTGATTGCCGGCGGAATTCCGGAACAGATTCCTTGCCGCAACAGACTGATCGACATTCTTGTCGGCGTGGAAAGGGATTATGACGGGGCAGACAAGATGTTGGTGCGTTTCAACGAAATGAAGATACTTTCGGATGAGGATTTGGATTACAGGCTTCAGAGTCTGAAAATTCACAGGCTTCAGAGAACCTTTGATTCCGTGTTCTCCCTCAAGCCTAACGAGTGAAAGCTTTCCACCCGTGCATGGGTATGATGTCTATCCCAGGTTCTTCGTAAGGGTGCACGGACAGAATAGCGTTGACAACGTCCTTCAGATTGCGTTCCCTCACCGAAAATTCTACTTTGATTTCCTTTTCAACGGAAATTTTACCCACATCTCCGATGAAAGGATTTGAACCCTCCAACGGCCTCCACATACTGGTTACTTCGGTAAGAGAAAAAGTCATATCGTAACCGGGGTAAAGGGGCTCCATGGAATCGTTGATTTTTACTGTGAGCCTGTCAACGAATTCCTTCGGGATGTATACCGCAACCTTGAAAACATCGGTCATAGGGATCCCGAGGGATTTTGAGATATTATAACAACTCCCGATTTCCGTAAATACTCGGTTCGGACATCGCTCCGGCAAGTCGGCTCGGAATATACCCGGTATCGGCAGGGGCTTCAATCATCAGTCTTTCGATATTCTGAAGTCTTTCCGCGGCATCATAGTTCATTTTCTTCGCTCCTTTTTTGAGGAAGGACGTGCTCAGCCAAGTGGCTACGAAAATTACCGGAGGGGCCGCGTACAGGAAACCTGCGAAAATACCCGTGGCCTTTTTGAGTTTGGTAAGGCTGTTAATTTTTTTCACCAGTGGTTTTTCATCATCATTGGGCAAGCGGTGGATAAGGGAACGGTACATCAGGTGCTGACCTCCCCATACAACTTCCATGCTCCATTTCAATTCGCAGAATACGGGTGCCGGTTTGCCCATAGGTATAGTGGTTTTATCGAGAACGGCTTTTCGGAAATCCTCGGCGGTGTTCCCTTCGAATTCAGTCCAATTGTATCCTGCAGTGTGGACGGAATGGGCATCGCTGCCGGAAATGGGCGCCCATCTTCCCGGGAATTTATCCATCACGGTCTGGGCAAAAGCATTGGAATAACTGTCTACGTGACCTCCGTTGATAACCTCAAAACCGTCAAGATCGAGAGTGAATATTTTTTCCTGAAGTCCGGCGACATGGAAACTGAATGGGTGAGGGGCGATAGTGACTCCTCCCTGTGAACGTATGATATCAACCGTTTCTTCCACGGAAAGTCCGTCCGGAATTTTTTCGTTCAGAAAAAGTCCGATTATCTCACCGTCGGCGGTGGTGACTTCTTCGCCGATAACGACTTCGATGTCACCGAATTGTCTGGAGTACTCATGAGCTTTGAAAGCGCCGATGATTTCATCATGATCCGTTATGCACAAAACGTCCATTCCGTTTTTCCGGGCACGGTCAACCTGTTGTTCGGGAGTGGTCACGGACTCAGGAAACTTAAGGGCCCCGAGTCGGGCTATTCCGGAATATTCGGTATGTACGTGCGTGTCTGCTTTTCCCATCTCCGACATACTTAGTTCACGTCCTTAAACAATCGTCTTTCTTTAATAATGATTGTATTTACGAAATGTGTTTTCGGTAAGTTGAATAGGCCATATTTCAGGCGTAATAGTATTCTCCGTTCGACTTCTGTTCACGATCCAATCTTGACCCGGTTTTGTTGATTCTGGGTCTGTGACTGTCGGCATCCCTTCTGAAGGTTATGTCGACTGCGGAAAGGAATGTGTTCATTCCGTCCCTCATGTCGAAAGGACCTTCGCCGATTCCGTGAACCCCAGGTTCCCCTCCGAACACCATCATGGAATCGGAAACCATGTCCAGGAAATAAATGTCGTGATCGACAACCATTCCGCTCCGTCCGGATTTTTCCATCATCTTTCTGATTGTGCGGG
>CAZPQO010000099.1:0-3805 GCA_964588745.1 uncultured Methanomassiliicoccales archaeon
GCGGTCTTCAGACCGACGGTGCTGTTCTCATAAAGCCTTACGGCTGCGATCTTCATGGGAGGCACTTCCAGAACCGTTACGGGTGTCTGAACCTCCATTCCTGACGTTGTGCTCTTTGCGCGTTTGTCCACTACGAAAGCATGCGTCATCCCGGCCTTGTATCCGGCAAAACCCTGTATCTTGGGTGTGCCTTCAATTTCGGGCCAAGAGTCCAGCCTAGGCCTCTGTGACTTCGCTCTTTTCCTGGGACCGTATCCCTGGGAACCTCGTTTAGGACGTCTCCTCTGTGGCATTGTTTTTCACTTCCTGCGAGGGTATCTTCGCTAACCTCGCGGTTTTATTTGATGAACATCCGGATATTCCGACCGTGACGTCTGTCCGTCCCGAAAATTACAGTGTGCGGGACAAACTTGGGTTGCAATCGCATAGCCCGTTGCGTCTGGTCGGACATCATACTGTCCAATCTATCGGATGTATCCCCATGTTGTACTTAAAACCTCTCTTACTCCATTATAGGGAGAAGTGAGAAAGAAAACTGTTTGAGAAAAGGGTTTGGAAGGGTTTCGGACCTTGTCCGAAGTAACCTCACAATCCCTTTTTCGCTTTGTCCTGAGCCCGCTTTTTACGGGCTTTCACATCGAAACCGGTGACTGCTTCCGCGAAAACGTTGAGTTTTCTCTTTGCGTCCAGAATATCTTCGTCCTTCATCTGATCGGCGGGAATGTCTGCATTGACGGTTTCTATTCTTATGATCGATTTGGACATTATTTCCGCTTCGATCGATTCCAGCACTCCGTATTTCGAAGTGTGTATTCCGTCTTTGACTTTCACGTTCCCGAAGGTTTCCATCATGATTTTCTCAAGTCCGCCTTCGTCTATTTTACCGAACCATCCACGTTTTATGTCGTAATCTACCATATCGTCACATCCCTAGTGCCAAGCTGTTTATGATTCCTCTTTCTATGTCCGCCGAACTGCCCAGCATTCTTTCGGCTTTGAGGTAATCTTTCCATTTGTCTTTGCATACGCAGGCAACTTCCAAGTCTTTAATATTCTGGGTAAAGGAAAACTTTTCCACCGCTTTCAACGCCTCATTGTCGCATTTTCCGCAATTGTGGACTCCTCTGTCGGTGCTCCCGCCGGAGGGAGAAGACATTATTCTCGCTTCCGTGTTTCCGGAAAGTTGTTCCATGACTTCGATCAGAGACCAAATCCACGGCGGTCTGAACTCTCCCCGTCTCCAAAGACGTTCGGTCAGAGTCTTCCGTTGAACGTTCAGCGGATTGATTGAAATTTCATGGGAGTAGCCGTCGGCGAATTTTGCGGACGCAATCGAATCTTCGATTGCCTGTCCTTCGGTCACGAACAGCGGTTTCAGAAGAATGTACGTTCTCACGGTCAATCCGGCATCGCGCACCGTTTCACCGGCCTTCCTGCTGTCTTCGGGAGTGAAACCTTTCCTGACGGACTGTCTGAGAATAAACGGGTTGGAACTTTCCAACCCCAACGCCACCGTCGAATTTTTGGGAAGAGTTCCCGCTGTGTCCGCGTCAATGTATTCGGGACGGCTTTCGAACAGCAAACGTTCGCATCCGGAAAATTCGTCAAAGACCCTTTCCCTTACGGATATCGGTATTTCGTCCACATCCAGAAAACTTCCTGAAGTGTATATTTTCACGAAGGTCTCATTGTTGTAACGGCCCATTACCGTATCGAGTTGTTTCATCAGATCGGCTTCTCCGATCTGAGGAGCGGACGCCGCATTGTACCCGCACATGGTGCATCCCCCGGTCTTCGACCAGCTGCAACCGCTGGTTCGCAATATGGCGACCATCGTATCGACGGTTTTTCCGGAAGACAGATCCTTTTCCTTCCATATGGCTTCGGGCTCGAAGGGCCTCCTTTCTTTCATGACATCACACTATCCGCGACGATATTATATGCTTTCTGATTGACGGATGACAAAGAAAATCATCTTCCCAGTGCGGATTTCGCGTACGAACACAGAGAAGAATATTCCATCCCTTCTTTTTCCGCATACGTCCTGAAGGCTTCCGTAAGCTCTTTTGCCAAACCTTTGCCTCGGAGACTTGATATCACGGATACATGAAGCACCGTCAGATTTCCCATGTCTTCCCGGTATGTCAGACGTCCGGATTCCTCTTCTTCGTAAAACAGCCGGAATACTTTGGATTCCGAATCATGCTCTATTTTAACCGTCATGACACCCGTATCTTTCGGCTATAATTTTATAATTCCCCGTTCACGGAATCGTAACATGCCCGGATTTCCGGGAAATGTTAATAATACCGATTATTATCCTCACATCGGTACGCCACATGGCTGAAAAAATATTGATTATAGGTTCCGGGGCGGCAGGAATGACTGCCGCGTCCTCGGCCAGAAAATTTGACGCAGGTCATGATATCACCGTAATAACGGAAGATGAGGATATCGCATACTCGCCCTGCGCGGTCCCTTGGGTATTGGAGGGAAAAAACAGTTGGGACAGCATCGTGATGCATGACCCCGATTACTATTCAAAAAACAGGAATATTGATGTTGTTATCCGAACGAAGGTCGAATCCGTGGATTCCGAATCTAAAACGGTGACCGCCGGCGGAAAAACATATCCTTACGATAAGCTCGTTATCGCCACCGGAGGGCGTGTGTTCGTTCCTCCGATAAACGGCAGGGATTTGGACGGAGTGTTCACTGTAAGAACCGTAAGGGACGGAAAGAACATCGAAGCCCGGATGAAGGATACGGAAGACGTTGTCATTGCCGGCGCGGGAGTCATCGGATTGGAAATGGCGGTGGCGTTGAAGAACGCCGGAAAAAACGTCACAATCATAGAAATGATGAATCAGGCCATACCGAGAATAGCCGATTCCGATATCGCCGAAGAAGTCCTGAAGTACATTGAAAGCAAAGGAATCAAAGTCATTCTCAACGCACCCGTCGAAGAGGTTCTCGGCGAAAAGACCGTGGAGGGCGTGAAAGCCTCCGGAAAAACCTATCCCTGCGGCATGGTGATTTTTGCCACCGGCGTACGTGCAAATCTTGATATTCCAAACGAATTGAAACTCGACATAGGTCAACTGGGAGCCGTGACGGTTTCGCCCACCATGCAGCCTTACAGGAAAGGAAGGTTGGTCGAAGACGTTTATCTTGCCGGGGATTTGGTCCAATGCCAATCCGCCGCCGTTCCCGGACCCACCATGAGTCAGTTGGGATCCTCGGCGGTGCGCCAAGGGAACATAGCCGGAAGAAACGCCGCCGGAGACCGTGCGATGCTGGGACCCACGGCCAGTCCGTGGATCAGCGTCATTGACGAAATACAGGTTGCAGGCACCGGAATTTCCAAAGGGCTTGCAACTTGGTACGGAATCGAAACCGTGGAGGGAAAAGCCGAAGGATTGTCCAGAGCCAGATATTCCCCCGGCGGGAAAAGACTTGTAGTAAAAATAATAGCAGAAAAATCATCTCACAGGATTATAGGCGCACAGATACTCTCGGGAGAGGGCGCCAACGGAAGAATCAATTGGCTTACATCCGCAATACTTTCCGGAATGACGGCCGAAGGATTCCTGTCCATGACCGAAAACGCATACTGTCCCCCCACTTCCATGGTCAAGGACGTTGTGGTGTCGGCCGCCGAAGATCTTGTACGCAACCTCAGTGGCTGATATAATGGATTATTCGGAATACAAAACAGTATACAACGGCCTGAGGAATGCGAAGGACGTTAAAAGATACGAGGAAGAAAAAGGGTATGACAGGAAAAGGCTGCTGTCCCTTTACA
>CAZPQO010000100.1:0-3805 GCA_964588745.1 uncultured Methanomassiliicoccales archaeon
CGATATCCCTGCCGAAATCAGAAAGATTAAAACCGTTGTGGTACGTGAACCGTTCAGAATGGCAGAAGATTTTACGGTAACTCCGTGGGAAGTTACGGGGGAGATTGATTACGATCTCCTTCAGAAGAAGTTCGGTACCGTGTCCATAGACGATGAATTACTGAAACGTCTTGAAAAGTACGGTGAAATACACCCGATGCTCAGACGGAACATATTCTATTCCCACCGGGATTTGAATCAACTCCTTGACAAATTCGACAAGGGCGAGAAATTCGTTCTGTATACCGGACGGGGACCTTCCGGAAACACGCATCTGGGACACGTTATGCCTTGGATGTTTGCCAAATGGATTCAGGATACTTTCGATGTTCCCATGCTGTTCCAGATGACCGATGACGAGAAGTTCCTGTTTCAGGATCTGACGTTGGAACAGACCCGCAAGATGGCTTATGAAAATGCTTTGGATTTTACCGCTCTGGGTTTCGATCCCGAAAAAACAAGGATAATTCTTGATACCGAGAACATCAAGACTCTGTACCCCATCGCTTTGAAAGTTGCCAAGAAAATAACTTTATCCACTGCCAAGGCCGTTTTCGGTTTCGACAATTCTACAAACATCGGTTCCATATTTTACACTTCGATACAGGCGGCACCCGCATTCCTTCCGACGGAAGAGGCGGGGAAAGAAGTTCCGTGCCTGATACCCTGCGGGATAGACCAGGATCCGCATTTCAGAGCCGCAAGGGACGTCGCTCCGGGACTGGGATATCCCAAACCCGCAATGATGTACTGCAAGATGTTCCCCGGACTGAGCGGAGGGGACAAGATGTCTTCTTCGGATCAGAACGCCACGATATACACGACGGACAATCCGAAAGCCGTCAAGAAGAAAGTCGGACGGGCATTTACCGGCGGTCGCGTAAGCGTTGATGAACAAAGGGAGAAAGGCGGAAATCCGGAAATCTGTGCGGTTTTCATGTACTTCTTCTACATGTTCGAAGACGACGACGAGAAACTGAACGAACGGGCTGAAAAATGCAGAGCCGGAAAAATTCTTTGCGGCGAATGCAAGCAGGAACTCACGTCGAGAATCAACGTGTTCCTGGAAGAACATCAGGCGAAACGCGAGGAAGCCAGAGAAACCGTCGGCAGGATGACTTACGACGGATTCGATTGGAACAGGGACGGCGAATAAGACATGAACCGAATTACTGCCGGAGAGCTGAGTTACAACGAAATCAAATTATTGCTGGCACTGGATGCCGCGGGAGGAAAAGCTTCGCCATCGACACTGACGGAAAAGTATGATTTCTCCGTTGAAGTGGAAGTCATGGGAGCCGCATCCTGGTTGGAATCCAAAGGACTGGCTAAAATTTCCGAAGATACTTCAATCTATTACGTTAAAGGGGATGATCCCGCAATCACCGGCGGCCTTCCCGAAAGAAAAGCCGTGGAAGCGATAAACGATGCGGGCGGCAGTATGGAACTGTCAAAGCTCGCCGATGCTTTGCCGGGAGGCGAAGACAAAATCGCTATAGGCTGGCTGAAAAGAAAGAAACTCGCCGACATAAAGAAAGACGGAGATTCCACAGTACTGATTCTCACCGAAAACGGAAAGAAACTCATCGGCTCCAAAATGCCGGTCGAAACATTTCTTGAAGAACTTGTCAAAGGACCGGTTCCCGACGCTGACGCGGACAAGGACATCATCAAAGAACTGAAAGGCAGGGGAGACATGATACGGGAAGCCCCCGAAGTCTCGCGTGAGATATCCCTGACCGACAAAGGTTCAGAAACCGCAAAATCGGGATTGGAGCTCAAAGAGGAAATCACTGACGTCACAGACCGGCTGATTCAGAGCGGAAAATGGAAAGATTCCGGATTCCGCAGATACGATGTCAAAACATTCGCCCCCGCAATTTATCCCGCAAAGAGATCTCCGATAACCAGATTGACCGATCAGATAAGGCAAATGTTTCTTGACATGGGATTCACCGAAATGACTTCGGAATACGTCCAACCTTCGTTCTGGAACATGGACATGCTGTTCACACCTCAGGACCATCCCGCAAGGGATCTTCAGGACACCTTCTATCTCAACAACCCCTCATCCATACGGGAAGAGGACGACGCACTTGTGGAAAAAGTAAAACGTCTCCATGAAGACGGAGGGGACACGGGTTCCTGCGGATGGGGCGGAGAATGGTCAAGGGAATTTTCCGAATCCGCGATTCTCAGAACCCACAGCACGGTAAGCAGCATACGGTACATAGCCGAAAATCCGAAAGCGCCCTGCAAAGCATTCTCCATATCGAGAATCTTCAGGAAGGAATCCATCGATTCCACCCACCTTCCGGAATTCACTCAGATCGAAGGCATCGTAATCGATAAAAACGCAAACTTCAACACATTGATTTCTCTGATCAGAGAATTTTACGCAAGAATGGGATTCGATCAGGTCAGAATAAGGCCCGCATACTTCCCGTACACCGAACCTTCGTTGGAGCTTGAAGTCTTCTTCAACGGAAAGTGGATGGAACTGGGAGGCGCAGGAATATTCAGACCCGAGGTCGTCGCACCCTTCGGAGTGGAGTACCCCGTACTCGCATGGGGATTCGGATTCGAGAGGCTGGCTATGCTGAAGTGGAATATCACGGATATCCGTGAACTGTATATTTCGGACGTAGACACTCTGAAAGAGAGCAGACTGTTCTGATCAGTCAAACCGAAGTTCTTCAGTGCCGGATTCAACCATTTCGATAAGATTCATAATCTTCTCTTTCCGATCTTCGCTGTTTGTGGAATACATGGCTTTGTTCAGCAGGTTAATGCCTGTTTCCACGTCGCCCTTTCTGTATGCTATGCCGGCGCGCAGTACAAGAAACTCATCTATGCGGGAGATGTCTCCCGTAACCGAAAAATCCTTCAGAGTATCAACCAGAACCTTATCCGCCGAATCGTATTCTTCCAATGCAAACAGCGAACGTCCCTTGAGTATGGCGACTCTCGCGCTTTTGGTTTCCGCATAGAGAGTATTCGCATCTTCCAATGCGTCTTCATAATTTCCCTTGATGTACTTGACTTCGGCAGTCAGGATATCTCCGTCAATGGAATCAATTTCTTTGAGTTTTTCAGCACAGGTTTCGGCGTATTTGACGTCCTGGCAATAGATGGCAAGTTTGCCCCTGACATTCCATGAGGATTGCGGAGTTTTGCTCGGAGCATCCATGGCTTTCACGATATCCAACAAATCTTTGTTGTAATGAGTAAGGAATTTCTTCGCATTTCTGATCAAAAGCCGGTCCGATTCGAAATGTCTTCCCGCTTTCACGAGATGGTATAGTTTTTCCTGATCGTCGGAACCTTCGTCAATCCACCAATCGGCGGCCCGACTGTTCCATTCGCGCACAAGTTCCGGATCTGCGGCATTAAGATATTTTTTCTTGACTTCGTCGGATATGTCGACAAAGCCTTTGCGGGTAACGGGAATGACTCCGGATCTGGACGGAGGCAGACTGTCTCTGTGGACCGGAACACGGATCACACAGGCGAGACCCAAAGCATTACGATCATCATCCTTCAGTTTCGCCCACATAAGCATCGGATTGCAATGTTTGAGGTCCAAAACCGTTTCAAAAGGTATTCCGACTTCATCCAATCGTTTTTTGATCAAGTCGGCTTCCATCAGCCCCTTGTCCTCAAGGTGATACACCTTGCGTCTGACGTCTGAACCGAGAACGCGGACCTGTTTCTCTTTAACGGTTTACGTCCGTCTCAATTTTTTAAGTTCAAGGGACGAATGGGC
>CAZPQO010000101.1:0-3783 GCA_964588745.1 uncultured Methanomassiliicoccales archaeon
CGCTTTGGAATTGGTGAAAAGATGCGGCCCCATTGTGGCAACATCCGCCAATCTCCATTCCCACAAGGATGCAACATCCGTTGAGATGGCATTCGATGAACTTGGAGACAACACTTCCGTATATCTAGATTCCGGGAATTCAAATATCGGCAAACCCTCTACCATTGTCTGGCTCAACGGAAATGAGGTTGAAATCATCCGTCAGGGCGCAATCTCCATCAAACAGATTCTGGAGGTCGTCGATTGTTGAACGACGACCAACTGTACAAGTTGAGAAAAGCAGGCAAAGTTGCGGGAGAGGCCCGGGAGATCGGCCTTGATATGGTCAAGCCTGGCGTCAAACTGTTCGATGTGGCCGAAGAAGTCGAAGCCTACATCCGCAGCAAAGGTTGCGGTTTGGCGTTTCCCTGCAACGTCAGCGTGAACGAAATCGCCGCCCACTATACTCCGAGCGTAAACGACAAAAAAGTGTTCGAAGTCGGCGATGTGGTAAAGGTTGACTGCGGGGCGGAATTGGACGGATGGGTCGGCGATACCGCAGGCACCGTCGAAGCGGGCACCGGAAGATATTCCGGACTCATTCAGGCTTCCAGACAGGCAAGGGACGCAATCGCCGATTTTGTCGGCGAAGGATTCCCGCTCAACGAGATCGGCAGAGTCGTCGAGGCCAACATACAACAGTACGGTTTCACTCCCGTCCGTAACCTATGCGGTCACGAAATCACTCAATACAATTTGCATTCCGGACTTTCCGTTCCCAACTATGATGACGGCAGTTCTACCAGAATCAAAAAAGGGATGATACTGGCAATCGAACCCTTTGCAACAGACGGAAGGGGTGAAGTCGTCAACGGCAGACCCGGGAACATCGTCAGGATAATCCGCGAACGGGAAATCGAAGAACCGGATATCAAAGAATTCTTTGATTATGTGAAAGGGGAATTCAAGACCTTTCCCTTTTGCGCAAGGAGTTGCGATTTCCCCGATGCGGAGAAATATGTCAATTATCTGACCCGAAGAGGGATTCTTTCCAGCTATGCCCAACTCGTCGAAGTCAAGAGGGGCATCGTTTCCCAACATGAACATACGTTTTATGTGTCGGGAGACAGGGCGGAAATCCTTACTGAACCGTGAGGTTTATTTACATCCGTACAGTACCTCACGCAAACAGCCGAAGTTGCCAAGCCAGGTCAAAGGCGGCAGACTCAAGATCTGTTCTCGTAGGAGTTCACCGGTTCGAATCCGGTCTTCGGCACCATTAATATAACTTATTTTGATTCACGGACTATGGCAGAGCCCCAACAAATAGCGACTGCGGCCATAGCAACGTTCATTGCAGGCATCGCATTATCCGCGTTATCCTTGATTTCCCCGATCATAATCGTCGGAAATCTTTCAGCGACTCTGATAGCGGGATTACTGATTATGATATTCTCCGCAATACTGTTTCTCATGCAGGCAGTCCCAACCGAAATTACCTTCACTTCCGATAATTCATCCTTCAGGATAAAGGGCCCCTACTACGGCCGTACCATAGATTATTCCGAAGTATCCTCCGTGGAATGCAGGAAGTTTCCTCTGGGAACTCCTCTGATAGCCCTGAATGCCAGAGAAGGCGTTCTGGGAGGCCAATTCAAATCCCCGGAGGCGGGGATGTGCCACGCCGTAGGTCACAACAGAGGAGAGAATACCTGCTACATTGTGATGAAACTCACGGACGGAAAAACCGTCGCATTCAATTTGGAATCAGAAGAGGAAACCGAGAAAGTTTACGGAACGATATGTTCAAAATCATCCTGCCGCTGATTTCGGAGAATGATTTATAACAATATACGAATCACACTTTATGGTTGACCCCAAGAAAGTGATAGTACTTGCCACGGTGCTGGTGATAATCGAAACGGTAGTGTTGCTGGTACTCGCTTTCATATCTTTTAATCCACGCTATGTCTGGGCCGTACTTGTTTTGATGGCACTCACTTTGACACTGTTCATAGTGCCGGCGTTCCCGCTCAATACTGTTTTTATCCCGGATATATCCTCATTCCGGATCAGAGGGCCGTTTTTCGACAGAACAATCGGGTATTCGGAAATTGCTTCGTTGAGATACAGAAGCGTGGATATGGGCATGCAGATAATAGGCTTGTACAAGGGACGGGGAAGTCTTGGAGGGAATTTCAGAAACAAAGAGTTCGGCAGTTTCAGCATTGCCGGAACGGAGAGAGGACCGGGCACGAGATACATTGTGATGAAACTCACGGACGGAAAAACCGTTGTGTTCAATCTGAAAGCCGAAGAAGACACGATACTGGCATTTGAACAGATCAAAAGATATGCGAGCATGCATGGAACCCCCGATGCCGAACCTTACGAAAGTATAGCCCGGAATCCGGAGACCGAGGTGCTTTACGGAAAGGCAAAGAAAGTATCCCGGGATGCGATGGTTTCGTCTCTGGTTTTAGGCATATTTATTCCGTCAATCATCGTCGTTTTTTACAAAGGCAATCTTGCTTCGTCGATGCTGATACCCGCGGTCATTGCGGCGGTTGTTCCCGCTGTGATTTTAATAGCCTATTTCAGATGGTTCAAAGGAACCGGGTTGCCGAAAACGGATCGAATAAGCACGGTTACGGTACTCGGAACTCAATTGGGCATTGTTCCGGTACTGTTTGCGGTTGCAGGTTTGCTCATGGTTCCCGCCGTGATAAACCTGGAAGTATCCGATGATTATTTTTCGGTCAGCGGCATGATGCTGGACGAGAAAATATATTACGACGAAATCATCGAACTCGACGTAACAGAAGAAAAATTCAGAAGGGATTGGGGATACGGCGGATCCCACATAGGCACAGGAAAATTCAGCAATCCCAATTTTGGAAAAGTGATGTACGCGGCATACAGCGATGTGCCGATAAAGATAGTCGTCAAACACGAACATGGAATCTTCGTGTTCAATCAGAGCACGGAAGAGGCAACCTTGGAAATGTTGGAATTCCTGAAAGTCAAAGCCGGGCTGTGACTTCTCCTTTAATACACGCGCGTACGCGCTGGTTTATATAGAAAGAGTACATGGTTTGCTTTACGCAAACTCGGGACCCGCTCAGCGAATACCGAGAGCCCATTCATACCATGACCGGGCTTGGAGAATCCCCTCGGGGACATTTGCGGAGGTAAACAAAATGGTTAAACAAAGCAAATCAAAGACCGAAGATGAAGATTTCAACTTCATCGTACGTATCGCCAACACCGATATCGACGGTCAGAAAAGGACAATTATCGGTCTGCAGGGCATCAGAGGTGTCGGTGCAAGAACCGCACACACAATCGTGAAGAGAGCCCAAGTCGACGAAACCGTCAGATTGGGTTCCCTCGATGAAGCCAAAGTCAAAGAGCTCGAAGAACTCGTGACCACATTTGTAGAATACGCTCCCAACTGGGCCGTCAACAGGCAGATGGATTATGAAACCGGAGCCGACATGCACCTTATCGGAATGGATCTCAAAATGATTCAGGAAGAGGATGTCAACAGGCTCAAAATGATACGCAGCTACCGCGGTATCAGACACGAGACGTTCAAGAAAGTCAGAGGCCAGAGAACAAGGACCAACGGCAGAAAGGGTCTTACGCTCGGCGTCACCAGAAGGTAAGGTGTTTGAATGGGAGATCCTAAATTTCCGCGCAGAAGCTATGATGCACCTTCCCACCCCTGGGAAGGCGAGAGGATAAAGTCCGAACAGCTCGTTGTCAACGAGTTCGGTCTCAAGAACAAATCCGAAGTATGGA
>CAZPQO010000102.1:0-3763 GCA_964588745.1 uncultured Methanomassiliicoccales archaeon
AGGACTGATTGCAAAGAATAATGGACAGACCCTCTGCCGGTGAATATTTTATGAACATGGCAAATCTTGTTGCAACCAGATCTACTTGTGTAAGACGGCAGGTAGGCGCCGTTATCGTAAAAGACAAACGTGTTCTGTCTACGGGATACAACGGAGCGCCGAAAGGATCCAAACACTGTGACGAACTCGGTTGTATCAGGGTGGAACTGAATGTTCCTTCCGGAACCCGTCATGAATTGTGCAGAGGAGTGCATGCCGAACAGAATGCGGTCATTCAGGCCGCTTATTTCGGAGTAAGCGTGAAAGATTCCACGATTTACACAACCACATATCCTTGTTCAATGTGCGCTAAACTTTTGATTAACGCAGGTATAAAGGAAATAGTCTACTATGAAGGATATCCGGATGATTTATCTAAAGATCTTTTACTCGAATCCGATATAATTGTTCGCAAATTTCCAGAATGAGTTTATTTGAAATATATATAAAACAAGACAATTACCATTAAGTATATTCTTGATTATAACACAAAAAAAGGTCGGGGAGTTTAATTTGAGCCGAACTGAGATACTTACGCAAATCAAAGCTGCGGAAAATGCCGCCAATGAAAAAGTTGAGGCAGCGCAGATCAAGAGCAGAGAAGACATTTCCAATGCTCGAAGGGAGGCTGTGAGCAGGATTCAGGAGGAGGAGGCCAAAAAGCGTGCTTCCGTCGACGCCGAAATCGCAGCCAAGAGAAAAGAGTTGGCCGTCAAACGTGAAGGTTTCCTCAAAGAGGGACAGGACGGAGCCGACAAACTTGAGGAATTGTCTTCGGTAAAGAAAAAAGAAGTCAGGGATTTCCTGAACAAAGAATTTGAGAGGCCGATAGATGTTTCTTCCTGAATCGATGAGCAGGGTGGTTATCGCCGGCACGAAAAAAAATATTGACAGGGCTACCGAAGTTCTGTTTGATGTCGAAGCGATTCATCTCATCGATCATACCGTCGAAGCAGACGAAGGTTATTCCATTGGATCTCCCCGTGAATATTCATCCAAAGCATCCGAAAGATTGCTGAAGGTAAGATCTCTGATCAAGGAATTGGGAATTACGAAGAAAACTCCCCATTCGGCTGTCTCGGAGGAAGAAATCAAATCTTTATTGGATTCCGGCGAAGTAGAATCCGTGGAAAAAACGGTACTGGTCGCAATCGACAAACGAAACGACCTCAAACAGAAAATCGATGAAATAAACTCTTTAAAAAATGAACTTGAACTTTTACAATTGCTCCCTATCGATTTGGAGCTTTACGGAAATTATCAAACAATCACTTCTTTTGTCGGAACCGTGAGAACGGATCCCACGGAAGCCTTGAAAGATTTGGAAACTGAAATTTTCATTTCTCAAGTTAAAAAATCGGATCCCGTTGTCGCCGTCTTTGTAAGGAAGGAAGACAGGGATGCCGCATCTCTTGTTTTATCGGAACTGAATTTCAAAGAAATTCAGGTCAACCCGGAGGCAAAAGGCAAACCCGGCGAAGTGTTCGCCGAATCTGAAGCGAAATTGTCCAAGACGGAATCCGAATTGGAAGTTGCCGAAGAAGAGATAGAGAAATTAAAAGAAGAATTTGCTTCTTTCCTGTTCGCGGCGGAAGAAGAGTTGTCCATCACGGTGGAAAAGGGAGAAATACCCCTGAGAATCGCCAACAGTGAATATTCCTTCATTGTCGATGCGTGGATACCCACCAAAAACGTGGATGCGGTAAGTGAAAGACTTCAGCAGGAAACCGACGGCAAACTGTACGTCGAGTTTTTGGAAACCCGGGGTCGTACCCAAGCGGAATCCGATGCTGTGGAAGAACGTTTCCGTGAGCCCCCGTCCAAATTGGACAACGGTCCTTACACGGCCGAATTCGAGTACGCATTGAAATTAGTCAACGTTCCGACTTACAGAGAAGTGGATCCTTCCCTGCTTATCGGAATATTCCTGCCGATGTTCTTCGGATTCATGGTGGGTGATGTCGGTTACGCCATTCCCTTCATAATTCTCGGAGGATACGGACTTAACGCCAAGAGCAAAGAATGGCGCGCCATCGGCCGCGTTCTGTTCTTCGGCGGAATTTGGGCATTCATGTTCGGACTGTTGTTCTACGGTGAATGTCTGGGTATGCATTTCACGGGACATCATTCTGATACGAGTGTAACCTGGGAACATCTTCTCGGATTCCAAGAAGGAGCTCTCGGAGCATTTGAATCAATACTGTACACCGCCGTTCACAACGGCGAACTTCACGTGGGTATCGGCAAGCTTGTGGAAATTCCCCTGCTTCTGAAACTCTCGGTGTACATCGGTGTCGTGCACCTGTTTATAGGATACTGCTGTAAATTCTACAACCTGTTCGTTGCGCACGGGTTCAAGAAGGCGTTCCTCGATCAGGGCGGATGGTTGTTCGCTTTCGTGGGTATGATATTGGTGTGTTTGGCATTGGCATCATCACTGTTCAGCGACGATTTGGGCACAACATTGATGGAAGTGTACAAAACCCCGTTGATCGTAGGTGTGGCCCTCCTGGTCTTTGGATTGATATTCACGGTCAGGAAAGAAGGTGTCATGAGTATTATGGAGCTTCCCGGTATCGTGGGCAACATTCTCTCATACACTCGTCTGGCGGCCATAGGAATGTCGAAAGCCGGAATGGCGATGGCGTTCAACTACATCTCATTCTCAATGATCTTTATGGGACTCGGCGGAGGAATCCTCGGAGGAATAGTAGGATTCGTAGTCTTCCTCGTTTTCCATCTCCTGATATTCTTCTTGGCCATATTGTCGGCCGGATTGCACTCTTTGAGGTTGCAGTTCGTCGAACTTATGTCCAAGTTCTTTGTCGGAGGCGGAGAAGAGTTCGAACCCCTCAAGGTCGTTCGTGAAAAAACCACTTATTCAAACGCGGTTAAAAATCAACCTGAAACAGAGGTATGAAAATGGTAGAAGCAAGCATTGGAGACGGATTGGTAGCAATCGGAGCAGGAATAGCAGTTGGACTTGCCGGACTCGGATCCGGTATAGCCGAAAGAGACATCGGTGCCGCAGCAGTCGGCGCAATCACGGAAGACGCAAGCCTTTTCGGAATGGGAATGGTTTACATGGTTCTTCCTGAGACTATCGTCATCTTCGGATTGGTCATAGCTATTGTTGCCATAATGTTGTAAGGCCAGAGGCTCATCTCATGGCATTGGAAAACGTCACGAAGGATATACAGGCCGTCGCTGACGCAAAGGTCGAATCCATACTGGAAGAGACCAAGGCGGAAATCGAAAAGATTTACGCCGATGCGGAGGCCACCATATCCGACATGAAAGAAAAAGAGGATAAGAAGCTCGAGAGCGAACTTGAGCGCCTGGACCGTCAGATCACTTCCAGCGCTGAGCTGGAAAGCAAGAATCTGATATTGGCAAAAAAGAAGGAAATCCTTGCCCGTATGTTCGAAGAAGTACTTACGGAACTGGAAACTTCCGACAAGAAAGCCAAATTGGCACGCTACAAATCGCTGATCGAAGAAGCCGGTAAGCTTATTCCTGACGCCGTGGCGGTAATATCGGACAAAGACAACTTCTCTGCGGAGGAGCTCGGAGTCTCGGCCGTCGAAAAGGACAACAGGATCGTTGCCGGACTTATCCTTAGGAGCAAGGATGGAAGCACAGAGGTCGATCTCCAGTACAAAACACTGTTGAACGACATCTGGGACAGCAATCTGAAGGCTCTTTCGGATATATTGTTCGGGTG
>CAZPQO010000103.1:0-3757 GCA_964588745.1 uncultured Methanomassiliicoccales archaeon
GAAATTCAAAGATTCTGAAACGAATTACCCGCAATCATCCCGTGGCGGGGCAGCAGGAAGGTGAAATATTGGCAACTAACAACATTCCGTTCAACGTTCTCGAGCATAAACTCGTACCCGAACATCACCTTTTGTCCGAAGAAGACGCGGTCGAAATTCTCAACGAATTGCGTATGACCCGCGACCAGCTTCCGAAGATAAAGAAAAGTGATGCCGGAATAAAAGTACTCGAGTCCGTACACGGCCCGATCGAAGAGGGAAGCGTAATAAAAATAGTGAGGCAGAGCGACACAGCAGAAGAGTTCGTGGCCTACAGACTGGTAACGGGGGCCAAGTAAACATGAGAGATCTTGTTGAACTTTACTTCTCGGAACGCAATATTGTAAATCACCATTTGGCGTCCTACAACGATTTCCTCGCTACCGCGGATTATCCCAACAGCAGGATGCAGAAAATCGTGGACGACGTAAGAGTGCCCACCGAGGACACTGAACGCGGATGCATCAGATTGGATCCCGACCGCACCGGCGGCAGGAACATCGAAATCCGCATCGGCCGCGCCAGACTCGAAGACGGTAAAATCGATCCCAAGGCATCGCCCACCGTCCGCATCAATCCTCCGAAGGTCACGGAGGCAAACGGATACAGTCACGAACTGACGCCCATGGAAGCAAGACTCAGAAACCTGAACTACATGTCTCCGGTTTTCGTGCGCTTCGACATTTACGAGGACGGAGAACTTATCCCCACTCCCGAAAATGAAAAATGGATCAGAGTCGGGGACCTTCCCATGATGGTAAAAGCCAAAGGCTGCAACCTGAACAGGGAAGTTATGGAATTCGTCAACGAAGGCAAATTCACCGACGAAGAATACCGTCAGGCACTTATCGCCAACAAGGAAGACCCGGAAGAGCCCGGAGGATACTTCATTGTCGGAGGTACCGAAAGAGCCCTCATCACATTGGAAGACCTGGCCCCCAACAGGGTTATGGTCGAATACAACGAAAGGTACGGAACCGCTTTGGAAACCGCCAAAGTTTTCTCCCAGAGAGACGGATACCGCGCTTTGACCCTCGTCGAGAGGAAGAAAGACGGGATGCTCGTTGTAAGCGTTCCCGTGGCATCCAGCGCAATACCTTTGGTCGCCCTCATGAAAGCGTTGGGAATGGAATCGGATCAGGAAATTTACGACACCATCGTTTCCGACGAAGCCATGTCCAATTTGGTTTATTCCAACCTTGAGGCCTCTTTGGACATCAAGACCTACGCACCCAACGGATTCCATACCACCGAGGATGCTATTCTTTACCTTGAGAGGAACTTCGCCGCAGGTCAGGCGAAAGAATACAGAATCAGAAAAGTCGAGAACATTCTCGACCACTCGCTGCTCCCCCACTTGGGAGACACTGCGGACGACCGCATGAAGAAAGCGATTTATCTCGGACGCATCGCACGTTCGGTTCTCGAACTTTCCATCGGAAAGAGAAAGGAAGACGACAAGGACCACTATGCGAACAAGAGGCTCAAACTTTCAGGAGACCTTATGGAAGATCTGTTCAGGACCAGTTTCAACAGCCTGATGAAAGATCTGAAATATCAGTTGGAAAGAAACTGGGGAAGGAAGAGGAACGAACTCAACATCGCATCCACAATCCGCCCGGACCTGCTCACGCACAAACTGTTGCATGCGCTGGCAACCGGAAACTGGGTCGGCGGACGCGCGGGAGTTTCACAGCTTCTCGACAGAACCTCGAACCTTTCCGCAATATCCCACCTCAGAAGAATCACTTCTTCCCTTACCAGAAGCCAGCCTCACTTCGAGGCCCGCGACCTGCACCCCACGCAGTGGGGAAGGCTCTGTCCTTCGGAAACCCCTGAAGGTCAGAACTGCGGTCTGGTGAAAAACGCCGCATTGATCATCGACGTGTCCGAGGGATTCCCGGAAAACGATGTCAAATGGGTGTTGAGCAAGGATATGGGACTGGGCTCCGTCAAAGACGGGGGAACCAGAGTCTTCGTCAACGGAGACCTTATAGGCACTCACAAAAAACCCACGGATCTCGTTTCCGAGGTCAGAAACCTCAGGAGAAGCGGCAGACTTTCCGATGAAATCAACATCCGCTACGATGACGATATGGACGAGATCATCATCAACTGCGACGAAGGACGTCTCAGGCGTCCCCTGTTGGTCATCAGAGACGGAAGAACCGTACTCAACAGAAAACACATTGAGAAAATCCGTGAAGGAAAAGTCACATGGAACGAAATGTTCATGGAAGGCGTAATTGAATGGATTGACGCCGAAGAGGAAGAAGACCTCCTCGTTCTCGTGGACGCTTTCGAAGCACCCGACAGATGCGAACTCTGCGGACATGCCATTTCCGCCACCGAAATCGATTGGATGAACCCCGGCGCCGATTCCCGGACCGAAATCATCAAGTGCGGTTGGTGCGACGGAGAATTCGAAGTCGCCACAAAAATCGATCCCAAGTACACGCACATGGAAATCGATCCCATGGTCATCCTCGGTGTCGCCTCGGGTATCATTCCCTATCCGGAATACAACTCCGCGCCCCGTATCACTATGGGTGCCGCAATGGCGAAACAGGCTTTGGGAATTCCCACCGCCAACTACCGTATCAGACCCGATACGAGAGGCCATCTGATGCATTATCCCCAGTCGCCTTTGGTTCAGACCGAGACCATGAAGTTCATCGGCTACAACCAGAGACCGGCGGGACAGAACTTCTGCATCGCGGTGTTCTCCTACCACGGATACAACATAGAAGACGCATTGATCGTGAACAAGAGTTCCGTCCAGAGAGGCATGGGACGTTCCACTTTCCTCAGGTCTTACCGCGCCGAAGAGCGCAGGTACCCCGGAGGTCAGGAAGACCGTTTCGAAACCCCTGCCGACGATATCATCGGTGCCCGTATGGATCTTTCATACGCATCATTGGACGAAGACGGATTGATTCACCCCGAGGCCAAAGTGGAAGGAAGCGACGTGCTTGTCGGAAAGACCTCGCCGCCCAGATTCCTTGAGGAAGAAACTGATTTCCTCACGCCTCAGAAGAGAAGGGAAACCTCGATCACCGTCAGACCCGGCGAAACCGGTTACGTGGACTCCGTCATGATAACGGATTCCGAAAACGGTTCCCGTTTCGTCAGAGTCAAAGTCAGAGACCAGAGAATCCCGGAAGTCGGTGACAAATTCTGTTCCAGATTCGGACAGAAGGGAGTCATCGGAAAACTTGTGGATCAGTGCGACATGCCCTTTACCTGTCAGGGAATAGTTCCCGACATAGTGGTCAACCCCCACGGTATTCCTTCCCGTATGACCGTCGGTCACATCCTTGAGATGATTGCCGGTAAGGTCGGATCCATGGAAGGCCGCACAATGGACGGTACCGCTTTCTCCGGAGAGAAAGAGGAATCCATCCGTGACGGACTCATAAGGAACGGTTTCAAGGAAGACGGAAGGGAAGTCATGTACGACGGAACCACCGGACGCATGATTCAGATGGACATTTACACCGGAGTCATTTACTTCGAGAAGCTCCACCACATGGTCAGCGGAAAGCTCCATGTGCGTTCCAGAGGCCCGGTTCAGATTCTGACCCGCCAGCCCACCGAGGGACGTTCCAGACAGGGAGGTCTCAGATTCGGTGAAATGGAACGTGACTGTCTTATCGGCCATGGCGCTGCAATGGTCATCAAAGATCGTCTGCTCGATGAATCCGACGGAACTCAACAG
>CAZPQO010000104.1:0-3719 GCA_964588745.1 uncultured Methanomassiliicoccales archaeon
CGGGCTGTCCAGAAGTCTGCGGTGTTCTTCGAGAGTTCTTGCGAAGAACGTGTACCCCCATTTTTCGGGGTTTTCGAAAGCTTTGCTTCCGGGATCTACGAAGGGCGAAAACGGCGAGTTGTAAATGTACAGCGGATCGTCATTGTCAACCAAAGACCAGAGTTTCTTCGATGCTTTTGCGCTGTCGATGGCGGATTCCCTTGTTTGGAAGGGGAGCCCCGTCATGTAAAACAGATCCATTCTCGCACACCCTTCTTTGAATGCGCTCTGAATCGTGAGTTCCACTTCTTCGTTGGAATATCCTTTTCCGAGAGGTCCGCGGACGCTTTCGTCATGAGAATCCGGAGAAAATTCTATTGTATATCCGCCTTCGAAAGAATTGTTGACCGATCTGAAGAAATCATCCCCCGCTCCGTAGAAAAGCTCAAGGATTACGTGATTGTCGATTCCTCTTTCCTTGACTGATTTCAGAAATGTTTCGGCATATTTGCTGCCGGCCTGCCTTATGTCCCCGACGACGAACACGGGGGCTTTCATGTAACTCTGAATGGATTCGATGTCTTCGGCAAGTTTTTCAGGGCTTCTGAATGCGGGTTTTTTCCTGCATACCACTTTTTCGTTTGCAAAGTTCGAACCTCCGCACTCCGTACAGTTGAGGGAACATCCCCTTACCGACAAAGCCATGGTCAACGGGTCTTTGTCCCAACCGGACCAAGGCAACGCACTTTTCACATCCATGGTTTTGATCACGGTTTTCATCATGGTTCCGTAATCGAACATCACATCGTCCAGAGTTTCGGGTACGTGGGATACGCCGTTGTTCCGCACTTTGCCGTTCTTGTCTTTCCAGATAAGGTTGGGGACTCCGGACAGATCGCCTTCTTTTTCCAGAATTTCCATCAGTTTCACTGTGGGAACTTCGGTCGAGTCGCCCCTCATGACGAAGTCCACCTCGGGACGCTGAATCAGTTCCTCCCAGAAATAAGACGAGGTGAATCCTCCCAGTTCCACTTTGGACTCGGGATGGTATTTTTTTATGATTTTGGCTATTTCCAACGCGCCGTGGGCATGAGGCATCCAGTGCAAGTCGATGAAGAAAACCTTCGAATCCGTTTTTCTTATGACTTTTTCCACGTCGTATCTTTCGCTCATCAGCATACGGACTGCCATGTTGACTATCTTGGTCCTGTACCCCGCGTGCTGAAGATGGGCGCTCAGGGTCATGAACCCTATCGGATACATTTCAAACACCGGCGAAGATGGAATGACGTCGCTGACCGGACCGTAAAATATAGGTTTTTTTCTGAAATCGTATACGCTGGGCGCGTGTATGAACACTGCATCGTAACCGAACATGTTTATCTCCCGTAGCGCCTTCCGCGTTGTTGAAATGTCCTGATGGCCCGAAGGAAATCGATATGTCTGAATCCGGGCCAATATACATCGGTGAAATACAATTCGGAATAAGCCATCTGCCAGAGCAGGAAATTTGAAATTCTCACTTCGCCCGAAGTTCTCAGTACGAGATCGGGATCGGGCATATCCGATGTGTACATGTGGCGGGATATGACGTCCTCGTCGATATCCTCCAAATCCAATTCCCCGTCCTGCACCTTTTTTGTGACTCTTTTCACCGCGGTGATGATTTCCTGTCTTCCGCCGTAAGCCACGGCGAGATTCAACTGATAATCGGTGTATCCTTTGGTTCTTCCGTAAGCGTAATCGACTGCCTTTTTCACATTCTCCGGCAACATGGAAACATCGCCGAGAATATTTATGGCGACTTTCTTTCCCTGGACGGTTTTGTTGTCCGCGAACTTCATCAGCGATTCTTCCAACAGCTCCATCAGATAATCCACTTCGCTTGCT
Source organism: uncultured Methanomassiliicoccales archaeon (assembly GCA_964588745.1). GTDB lineage: Archaea > Thermoplasmatota > Thermoplasmata > Methanomassiliicoccales > Methanomethylophilaceae > VadinCA11. The sequence continues at coordinate 1,870 of CAZPQO010000104.1, forward strand.
TCCCGGTTGAAATTTTCCACTGAGAAAGCGTACACGGTCAGTATTCTGATTCCGTCTTCCACGCACCAGTTGAGTACTTCTTCCAGTTTCTCGCTGCCGAGCCGGTGTCCTTCTTCCTTGTCCTCGCCTCTTTCCTCGGCAAATCTTCTGTTTCCGTCCATTATTATGGCGATGTGTTCGGGAAGCGGATTGTCCAACACCTCCTTTCTGAGCTTGGACTCATAAGTCGAATATGCCCTGCTGGTCAGAAGATCGGTTATCGGCATCTTGATCACTCGAAGTCTTCGGGAACTCCCGCGGAGCGCAGGCCGAGATCGAAGCAACCTATGGCCGCCACCGCGCCTATGACTCCGCCCATTCCTGTGACGGATATTATCTGAATTCCGTTTTCTTCGGCGACTTTGATAGCGTCCTCTTTTTCATAAATGACGGATTTGGCGCTCCAACCGAAATCTTCTACGGCTTTCGGTATCTTGAGCCCCCGGAACGCGGTCATGACCGCGTCTTCGGAATAGGATTCTTTTTTGATGAAGTTCCTGGCGTATTCGATAAGGTCGGGAATTTCGTCTTCCTTGACGGCGAAAGCCACCGCCGTGGAACAGCAATTGGTGGTTTTGTTCGGAACCTTGGGGTTGAGTTGGGCTATCTTGTGACCCAGGAATTTTCCGTAGGGGCATTCCCGTCCCAATTTCATGCCCACGACCCATGTGGCCCCTTCTTCTTTGGTATCCGTATCATCGATTCCTATAACCAGCCTTACCATTTTCGGGGTCACGATTTCGGCGGTGACCGCATGGGCCCCTCCGATTTTGAAACCGTCGGGATATCTGGTTTCTATGACGTCTTTGCACTGAGGTATGCAGGCTCCGACTCCGACGGACGCGCCGGCCAATCCCTTCCAGACAGTACGGACTCTGTCGCCTTCGACGGTCAGGGATTCCAGCCCCTGTCCTCCCATGGTTTCGGATACCGGGCCGAATTCGAGCTCTTTCTTGCCTATGACGGTGTCCATTATAAGGGTCTGACCCTGAAGATCCATGCCGGTTATGATTCCGCCGGCTCTTCGGCGGTTGACTATATCCCACTCGGCGGGACCTCTCGCAATGCACATTTCAATGATTTGTGCGATTCCGTTTTCTTCGTCCACCATGGTGTAATAACCTTTGCAGAAAAGTTCTCCGCAACGTTCTTTGATTTCATCCGGTCTGAGGACGATTGACATCACTCATCACTTCCATCGTCGGAATCGTCGTCATCGTAATCATCGTCGTCGTACCCGTATTCGGGTTCTTCGGCGAGAGACAGACAGGATGCCGGGACTCTTTCGCACAGGAATACTGTTTTTGCGGCTTTGCCGACGGGATATCCTTCCTCCCCACAGGCGGCGACATCTATTGCCAGGATAATCGGGCATTCACTTCTTACCGAACCTGCGGTAACCGCATCGTCGTAAGTCAGAGAAAGATGAACCATCGCCCTGTCGGTGGGCATAAGTCCGGTTTCAAGAATTATTTCCACTTCTTCGTCGGTGGCGGGATAGTAAAGTTCGTCGGGAACATCTTCCTCGGAGAGATTGAGATCCAATTCGATGGTGTGGCCGTAGGTTGCCCTGACATCCGGACCCGAAATCTGATACCTTCCTTTCGGATCGGTATCGACCATCGCCTCGATGTGATGGGGTCTGAGCCATTTCCATCTGTTGCGGTCGTTGCCTCTGACCATGGAAACGATGTCTCTGATGTCCACGAAACCCTGGTCGTCCATATCCGGCTCTCCGTTGCCGTGTCTCAGCACCGCGGCCATTCTTCTTCCGAGCTTTTCCACTTCGAAGTCGCTCATTATGAATTTGC
>CAZPQO010000105.1:0-3717 GCA_964588745.1 uncultured Methanomassiliicoccales archaeon
CATGGCCTCCGTTCTCACATCCGTATGTGTGGCGTTTGTGGGCATCATAGGATTTGTCGGTCTTGTGGTGCCTCATGTATGCCGTATGATCCTGGGAAGCGACCATCGGTTGGTACTGCCTGCATCCATAACTTTGGGAGGGGCGTTGGTGATGCTTGCCGACTTGGCCGCAAGAATGCTTTATTACGGACAGGAATTGCCTGTGGGCGCAATCACGACGATGATCGGAGTTCCGGTCTTCGCTTATTTGTTAATCAGAAGGGGGCGGATGTATGAAGGATAATTCTCCGTTGTTGGAATTGAAATCTCTGAACAAGTATTACGAGAATGGATTTCATGCGGTCAAAGACGTATCGTTCTCTTTGGAGTCCGGCATGTTGGTCGGTCTGATCGGACACAACGGTTGTGGCAAAAGCACGATGATGAAATGCATCAACCGACTGCATTCAACATCTTCCGGCGACATTCTTATCGACGGAGAAACCGTGCTGGACAAACCTCCGAGAGACGTGGCCAGAATAGTCTCGAACGTTCCTGCGGAACTGAGGGCTAGCTTCGGACTCACAGTGTTTGAAACTGTCATGTTGGGACGGTATCCCCATCTGAAACATGTATGGTGGGAAACCGATGACGATGAAACGTTGATCGAAGAGACGTTGGTGAAGTTCGGAGTCGATCATCTGAAAAACAGACAGTTGAATATGCTGTCTTCCGGTGAGAGACAACGTGTTCTGATAGCCAAAGCGTATGTTCAGGAACCTCGATTGATGCTGGTCGATGAACCCACGTCACACCTTGACATGAAATACAAATTGGAAGTCATGGAGTATCTGTATGCGATGGTCAAAACGGATATGACGATTCTTGTTGCGGAACACGATATTTCGCTGATGGCGAGATATTGCGATCAATGCATCATAATGAAGGAAGGTCGCATCGTCGCGATAGGGCCTCCCAAAGAAGTAATCAGTGCGAAACTCATCGAAGAGGTTTACGATGTTTCCGCTTCCGTGGGGTTCGACAAAGACGGAGAACTGTTCGTTTTGCCCAAGAGATACCGCGACAGGGCCGAGAAAGGATCTTTGGAAAAACTGTGATTCGGAATTATGCCGTATTCTTCGGAGATCTTCTTTCAGCAATTAATGACGTCATTATCGTAATCAGCAGCACTCCCGCTACAAGCAACAATGAGATGAAGACATCGATCTCGTAAACATTGTGCAGTATCATTTTCATACCGACAAACATCAGGATTCCGCCCAGACCGTATTTCAGATATCTCAGGTGAGTTAACGCCCCTCTCACGGCGAAATAAAGGGATCTCAGCCCCAATATCGCAAATATGTTCGAAGTGAACAGAATGAATTTGTTTGTGGTAATGCTCAATATCGCCGGAATAGAATCCAAAGCGAACATTATGTCCGACAGTTCGAGTGCTATCACGCAGATTAAAAGAGGTGTAGCCATGCGCACCCCGTCTCTGTATGTGAAGAATTTATCTCCGTCCAATTCAGGGCAGCAACTCATATGCCTTGACAGCCAACCTGCCATTTTATTCCCGGAACCGCCGTCATCTTTCCCCCAAACGGATCTGATTGCCGCGAAAATCAACAGGGCACCGAAGAAATACATCAAAAAGTCGAACCTGTTCAGCAGTTCGGAGCCTGCAAATATGAAAATAAAGCGGAACACTATGGCACCCGCAACTCCGTAGAACAGTGCTTTGTGCTGATAGTCTTCGGGTATTGCGAACAGAGAAAACATCAGCAGAAACACAAACATGTTGTCGACGCTGAGCGCTTCCTCGATGACATAACTGGCATAATACTCCATACCAGTCTGCATACCGCGGGAATGCCAAATATACACTCCGAACAAAAGCGCAATCAGAATCCATCCTGCGGTCTGTTTCAAAGCGGATTTTGTGGTTATGTGTTTACCTTTACGGTTTATGACACCGATGTCAAGGGCAAGCAATGATACGAACAGTACAAAAACTAACGCCCACTCCCATAACTCGGCATCGGCAAACATAGTTACATCAGTCCAATAAAAACATATTATATAAAATGTGATGGGAAAGGGACACGCGGATCGAAGAATAATGAATTCTTTCGTATCCGAGGTTGACGAACACCTTATTTTACTCCGTTGTACGGACGCAATCAATCATTCTTATATATCACACAAATCATAACAGTAATCGGATGGGATAGCATGAGTGTAAACTCAGGCAAAAGTAGCGATAGCACTCTATGGGGAGCTCTCAAGCGACGGATTTCAAGCAGAAGACGTTGTCCAAGGGAGCAGGAAAGGGAATTTGACAGGGGATGGTCAAGAGAAAACTATGGCGGAAAAGTTCGAAGTTTCGAAAACCTTGGTTATGCGAAACATGAACTTCCGTCGGGATCGGAAATATATCTGTCCACTCTCGAGGACGATTTGTTTTTCGAATATGACGATCCTAAACCGATAAACAGCGGAGGCAGGTTCGCAGACGAAGCTTTGAATCTTGTAAGGCCCAAGGTTCACGAATACGATTCTTTCGTCAGTGCACCGTGTTTTTCACAATCGCCGCAGGTGATTCTCACCTCGTCGAATGACACTGTTTGGGTGGAAGCCCCGGAAGGAATGGATTACGATGAACTTCCCGGATATGAACTGGAATCTCTCGACAAAGTTCCCGAGATCGAAACGTGTCCGGCAGATATTCCGGTGAAAATACCCGAAACGGAAACGGAGGTCGAAAGACTGCCTGCCTCACCTTTGTTCAAGGCATCCGTTGAAAAAGCGGTAACGGAAACAATCGAAGCAGAATCCGAACTGCCGGAATCCGCCGAAGAGCCCGTTATTGACGAAGGCACGGATCCAGCAGGGGTAAAGATGACGAGATCGGTTTTCGGAGAAATTCTGCTCGATATTACAATATCGATTGAACGGAACAAGACCGAAGAACCCGTTACCGTCACCGAAGAGATGCCTGCGGAAAATACGAACCGGCCGTATGAAGGCCCGGTTCTCTATACCAGGCGTTATCCCGAACTGACATCGCCCGCCGAGTTGCTTGCCCTTCCTCAGGAGATTGAATACTCAACCGTTCCGAATCCTCCGGAAGTGATACTGTTGCCCGAAGCGAAGACTTACGGACCGGTGCACGGATTTGCCTGTGCAGATTCCGTGTATGCGCCCTTCGGAGCATCCGCTTCCCTCTGCGACACTGAATGCGACAGTATTCTCCAGGTAAACGGATCATTGCCGCTGTCTTTCGAATCCGAAGAAATCCTTGTAACCGACATACCTTCGATTGAAAGTTGCCTTGTGGATTATGCGGATTTCGCAGGGTATGATTTCCTTCCGGAAGCAACCGCTCCGGAAAGAAGAGTTCCTCGCAAAACCGTCAATGCGGTGCCCGAGGAGTCTGAAAACAGAAGGATCGACTACGGAGTCCATGATTTCGGCGATTTTAACCGTAAAGAATCGGAGGAAACCGATGAAGCGGATATTTCTGTAAAAGAAGATTGCCTAGAATCACCGGACTCCGATTATGGCGTGACATACGAACTGTCTCCGGCTCCGGATATCAAACCCAAGATATCTTTCATGTTCGGAACCGGGAACCGGTTGCATAACTTCTACTGAACGGTTATGCCCAAAAACCTCTTCGCCTTTTTATAATAACTATTTATAACATGGTTTTTATCAGATTTTTATGGATTT
>CAZPQO010000106.1:0-3706 GCA_964588745.1 uncultured Methanomassiliicoccales archaeon
GATTTGTTGGACAAAGTACTGAGATGCTGGTCCTCTTTGTTCACTGCCAGAGCAATATCGTACCGCCAAAAACAGGGATACGACACGGAAGACGTGAAAATTGCCGTTGTTGTGCAGAAAATGGTGAATTCCGATATTTCCGGAATCATGTTCACGGTTGACCCCGCTTCCGGTGCCGACAGCATCATCATCGAAGCGGGATACGGTCTCGGAGAAGCCATTGTCGGAGGAGAAGTCACTCCCGACATGTACTCCGTGGACAAAAAAGAAATGAAAATCGAAAACGAGAAGACCAGAATCTCCACTCAGACCTGGATGTACTCCAAGGACGAAAAAGGAGGTACGGTCAAAACCAATCTCAGTGCGGAACTGGCAAGCGCTCAGAAACTTGCCGACGACAAGGTAATGGAAATTGCCGAAATCGGCCGTCAGATTGAAATTCACTACCAGAAACCCATGGATGTCGAATGGTGCATTGAGGACAACGTGATTTACATCGTTCAGGCCCGTCCGATAACCGCGGTCGGTTCATCCGATAACAGCGATACGGAAGGAATGGACGTTTCCAAAGAAAACGTAATCACTTCCGGCATGGGTGCCAGCCCCGGATTGGCTTCCGGACGCGTTGTTGTCTTTGACATGAGCATGAGTCTCGATTTGATCAAAGACGGAGACGTTCTCGTCACCACCATGACCATGCCCGACATGGTTCCCGCAATGAGCAGAGCCGTTGCGATTGTCACCAACGAAGGAGGCATGACCTGTCACGCCGCCATTATTTCGAGAGAATTGGGCACGCCCTGTGTTGTGGGTACCGGAGACGCCACCAGCGTTCTCGAAGACGGAATGATCATCACCGTGGACGGAACCACCGGAACCGTTTACAAAGGAGAACTCAAGAAGAAATCCGATTCCGGCAAATCCGACGTCAAATACGTCAGTGCGGAATCCGTGCCCGTGACCGGAACAAAAATCATGGTCAACATGAGCATGCCCCTCAAAGCCGAGGAAATTTCCGAACTTCCCTGCGACGGTGTCGGACTGATGAGAATCGAATTCCTGTTCACCAACTATGTCGGCGAACACCCTATGTACGTCATAAATGACGGAAGGTCCGAAGAACTCATCGAAAAACTTGCCGACGGAATTTCCAAAGTTGCAAGAGCATTCTATCCGAGACCCGTGGTCCTCAGAACCTCGGATTTCAAAACCAACGAATACCGTGACATGAAGGGCGGCTCCGATTACGAGCCCAACGAAGACAATCCCATGATCGGATGGAGAGGCTGTTCGAGATACACTTCCCCCGAATACAAGGAAGCGTTCATGTGCGAACTTCAGGCCATCAAAAAAGTCAGGAATGAAATGGGTCTGAAAAATCTGCACATCATGCTGCCTTTCGTCAGAACCGTTCAGGAAGTCGTGGATATCACGGCAATGATGGAAAGCGTAGGTCTCAAAAGAAGCCTCGATCTGAAACTTTACCTCATGGCCGAAGTCCCCGTCAACATACTGATGGCGGAAGAATTCTGCGACCACTGCGACGCATTCTCCATAGGATCCAACGATTTGACCCAGCTTGTACTGGGATGCGACAGAGATTCAGACATATTGGGAAGAATGGGCTATTTCGACGAAAGAAACGAAGGAGTCAAACGGGCTATCAAGATGCTTATCGAAACCGCGCACAGGCGCGGAAAGACCGTGAGCATCTGCGGACAGGGCCCTTCGGTTTACCCCGAATTCGCAGAGTTCCTTGTGGAGTGCGGAATCGATTCGATTTCACTCAACCCCGACACGGTGATTTCCACCAAGAAATCCATAGCGTCGGTGGAGCAGAAGATTATGCTCAGACAGCTCCGCGAAATGCAGAAGAGACTTTGAAACTGCGGATTATCCGCAATCCAAACTTTTTCCTTCAACTTTTCATTGAATCATTCTGTGTTGAGTCCGCTGTTGTCCATCAACCTTTGGTTGAGAGATGCGGCGTCTTCGTCGGGCAGCATCATGGTTGCGGCTTCCATCAAAGGATGTTTGGAGCCTTCGATGATCTTGATGTCATCCAACGTACGGAGACCCCATTTTTCTGCAGTCTTTTCCAAACCGAGTCTGACATCCATGTTGTTGGGTTCGAGGACTACCGCTTTGAAAGTCGTCTGCCCCATTTTCTTGGCCGCCATGACCCTGTGATGCCCGTCCACAACCAAATATCCGTTTCTTCTTTTGATTACGATAATCGGTTCATTGAGACCGCGTTTGATCTCGTACTGTCTTCCGATAAGCTCGTCCATGTAGACTTCTTTCTGAGAAGGCAGAAGACGGCTCATGGGTACGTCCCGGTTGACGACTTTCATTCTGAGATCGTTCTGCTGTTCCAGGAAGTTCTTGACCATCATCACTTTGCCCGGACGGGATTTTTCGATCTGAGATCTTACAATATCGATGTTGGAAATGATTCCCACCAGCTTCCGACTCTCATCGACCACCGGCAGATTTCTCAATCCGTATCTGAAAAGAATTCTCGTGGCGTCCTCAATGGCCATGGACGGAACCGCACACAAAGTTCCGCGGTTCATGACTTCCCGCATTTTTGCGTCCGGGGAGTCAATATGTTTCAGAAGCTCTTTTGCAGTTATGAATCCGAGAAGATACCCGTTTTCGGCTATGGGAAATCCGTGAAAACTTGATTGGATTATCTTCTCCCTGACCTCTCTCACGGTCATACTGGGAGATACGGTCAACACATCCCTGACCATATATTCTGAAACAACGGGTCCAGTCATTTGATTTACTCCGAAACAGGTATGCACAGACGCAGAACATTAAACTTGTGAGGGTTATCCGGTCGCACAGGTCGAAATCGCATGATAACATTATATATTGTTTCATATTTATCAGTCATTAAGCCCCGGTAGTGTAGTGGCCTATCATGGAGCCCTGTCGAGGCTCCGACCCGGATTCAAATTCCGGCCGGGGCGCCACTTTTACACCAAGATTATTTACGTTGGCTGTTTGTTGCCGACCCGTACATCATCACCATATTTTTACCGGTTCTCGAGTCTTTAGTCAACTCGGCTTCCACATTGAACACGGTGCGCATGTTCTCCGACGTGAGCACATCTTCCGTATTCCCCATGGCATGTATCCTGTGATTGTGTATCATCATGATTCTGTCGCAGTAACGGGCGGCCATGGATAAATCGTGAGAAACGATTACCACTGTCAATCCTTCTTTTTCGGACAGAGATTGAATCAGATCCAAAATATCGAACTGTGCGCTTATGTCCAAATGCAGCGTGGGTTCGTCCATCAGCAGTATCTTCGGAGTTTGGGCGAGAGCTCTCGCAATGATTACTTTCTGCCTCTCCCCTCCGCTCATGGTGTTGATGTAACGTTCCGCCATATCGGAAATTCCGGCTTTTTCGATGGCGTCGTCGATGATTGCTATATCATCGTAAGATTCGCCTTGGAAGGCTTCTTGGAAAGGCATCCTCCCCATGGACACTATTTCCCTCACGGTGAATGAGAATTTTATTTCGTTGGTTTGGGGTATGACGGCAATCTCCCGAGCAATTTCTTTTTTCTTCAGATCTTCAAGGTCGGTGTCATGAATCATGACGCATCCTCCCTTGGGACTGTGATTTTTGTTCAGATTGCCCAACAGAGTTGTTTTGCCGCAACCGTTGGGACCCATGATTCCCAGGAT
>CAZPQO010000107.1:0-3610 GCA_964588745.1 uncultured Methanomassiliicoccales archaeon
AACGATTTTACCGTCTTCGATTGCCACTGCGACAACGCGGATTGCGTCGTTGATGGCTCTCTTGACTTCTTCGATTACGTGTTCGGTTCCTCCGCGAGCCAAGAGTGTAACGACCTTGGAATCTTTGCAGTCGGTGATGAAGACCATACCGTCTTCCCCGATGAGTTTCTCTTCCACGACGCCTGCGGTTCCCAAGTCCTTCGCGGTGATTTCGTTGACGCTTCCGACAACGTTCCCGCCGGTTGCTTTGGCGATTGCTTCAAGGTCGCTCTGCTTGAGCCTTCTGCATGCGAAGATGCCGGCTCTGGACAGGTAGTGCTGAGCGAGTTCGTCTATTCCTTTCTGAGAGAACACAACGTTGGCGCCCGACTTCTTGATGTTGTCGACCATTTCCCTGAGAGTGTTTTCTTCCTCGTCCAGGAAAGCGTTCATCTTTGAGGGGTCGGTGATTTGAATCTGAGCGTCGAATTCTGTTTTCTTGACTTCAAGAGCAGCGGAGAACAGAGCGATTTTTGCTCCTTCGACCTTCTTGGGCATACGGGGGTGCACACGCTCTTTGTCGATGATTATTCCGTTGATGAGGTTGGAGTCGCCGATGGATTCGCCGACTTTCTTCTGAATGCGGATGTCGTCGATTTCGACTTCTCCGTCTTCTTCGATTGCCCTGCAGGCTTTCACGACAAGCTCGGAGAGTTTGTGTTCCTGATCGCCGACGGATTTACCGGTAAGTGCGGTGGCGGCGACTTTCTCCAAGAGTTTGTCGTCTTTTACGTCAACTGCGATTTTGTTGAGGATTTCCTCTGCCTTTTCGGCGGCAAGCCTGAAACCGTTGGTGATAACGGTGGAGTGTACGTTGGCGTCAATGAGTTCTTCGGCCTGTTTGAGTAATTCACCGGCAATGACGACGGAGGTTGTCGTACCGTCTCCGCATTCGGAATCCTGTGTCTTTGCAACCTCAACGACCATCTTTGCCGCGGGGTGCTGAACGTCTACTTCCTTCAAAATGGTGACACCGTCATTGGTGATCACAACGTCACCGATGGGGTTGACCATCATTTTGTCCATACCTCTGGGCCCAAGGGTGGACCTTATGGCATCGGCAACCGCTTTTGCGGCGGCTATGTTGTTGAACTGCGCTTCTTTGTCTTTGCTTCTTTCCGTGCCCTCTTTCAGCACGATGATAGGTTGATTTCCAGATCCATACATAGTGTATTCTCCGTTTTATTAGATATCAGTAATTTTGTTCTTCTATATAAACATTACTTGTTAAAACGCGGAGTATTTCGGAAAGTGATTGTCTTCACAGAAGGTGAAAGTGCTTATCGGATAAATAAGAAAAATGTCCGAGGGAATAGGCGGATATGTGTCCGCGGATAATTGCGGACGCGTTTCCGCAAAAAGCGTCTTCATTGAGAGTTTTTACAACCTGTGGCGTACCATGGGATTCTTTGGCCGGAAAGGATGGTTTATCGGCGTAGTACACATTTTCATATCGGCTTCCGGCATCTACGGAACGTCGTCGGTTATGGCGGTTTCCGAAGATTCACGGACCGTATTTTGCGATGAATAATCGTCAGTACCGACAACAGAAAGACACCGTGAATATTGACAGTGATTGAATATTATAGTTCGATAAGTCGCAAATAAGTATTACTGTTAGATAAAACCACAATCCCCACAACAGAATAGCCATAATCCCCACAACAGAATAGCCATAATCCCCACAATTATATAATACTGGACGAAGATAATAATGACATGAAAGAATACAGGCCGAGACTTGCCGATAAAGAACTCATGCGCGGTTTGAATGCATTCGGTGCTGTTCTTATCGTAGGGCCAAAATGGTGTGGAAAGACCACCACTGCAGAGCAGATTTCCAAAAGTGCTATCTATCTACAAGATACGGACAAAAGTAATGAGTATATGCAGATGGTGAAGATAAAACCGTCATTGCTCCTTGAAGGGGATACGCCACGTTTGATTGATGAGTGGCAAATGGCCCCGGAACTATGGGATGCCGTACGATACAGCGTGGACAGACGTTCTGATGAAGGGCTGTACATTTTAACAGGTTCCACTGCCGTCGATGAATCCAAAATAATCCACTCCGGTGCAGGAAGAATCGGTAAAATAAGAATGTCTACCATGAGCCTCTACGAATCCAATGATTCCAACGGCAGTGTTTCTTTGGCTGAACTGTTCACTCAAAAAAAAGTGTCTGGACGCTCCGCCTTATCCATAGGCGATATTGCTTTACTTATGACACGCGGAGGATGGCCGAAGACCATAGGGAAAAGCAACGAGGTCGCCAGAGAACAGATTAAGGGTTATTGTGAAACAATTGTGGATTCTGACGTGAAAACACCGGACGGTGTGGACCGTGACAGTCGAAGAATGCGGCAAGTTCTGCGTTCAATCTCCCGTAACATATCCACACCTGCCGCGGACACTACGATATTGGCAGATATGGAGGGTACTTCGATGCACATCAATACTTTGAGAAGTTATATGAAGGCGTTGAAATCGATATACGTTATCGACGATCTTCCGGCGTGGACACCCAAATTACGTTCAAAGACCGCAATAAGAACATCCAATACCAGACATCTCACCGACCCGGCGATAGCAACATATTTTCTTGGCGCATCGGCGAATGACATTTTGGCTGATCCGAGAACATTCGGTCTTCTGTTTGAATCATTGGTCGTCAGGGATTTGAGAGTATACACAAGATCGCTGGGAGGGGATGTATTTCATTATAGGGACAGCGAAGGTTTGGAAGCAGATGCCATAGTGCATCTGCATGACGGAAGATGGGGTGCTGTCGAAGTGAAACTGGGTGTGGGGATGATCGACGATGCCGCCGACAACCTGAAGAAAATAAAGAACAGGGTTGAAAGCGAGACTATGGGTTCTCCGTCCTTTCTTGCGGTAATCACCGGAACCGAGTATGCGTATACACGGGAGGACGGCATACATGTGATACCGATTGGATGTTTGAAGGACTGATACGGATACACATAGGATAAACTTCATCCGCTTCAATAGGTTACGGGGTCCGTCCGCCGCATGTATTATTCAATTCTTCATCTGTCTATGAGACATACATCGGCACAGTCGACACCACCCATTTTCCGTCGGGAAGTTCTATGATCGTATTAACCTCGTTTCCGTTCTTATCGTGAAAATAGCTCAGCGTCCGGTTAAGGAGTTTGAAGCATACTCTCAGGCCCCTCCGAAGCACATAAACTCCGACAGAAAATCGAAAGTTTTGAAATCAAAAAGCAGTGCATCCGATGATGATCGGTGACCAGCGGCGGAACCTGCCGTGACGGTTTTGGCATTACTGCGTATTTCGGGTTATTCCGAAGAGTTGAGGCGATGACAAGGGATGCCGTTCGCCGGGTCGGAATGACGGAAAGAACCGCGGATACACTCTGTGTTTCCAGTCAATACTTTATATTTGTGCATAAAATATGGAAATATATGAGAAGGTTCAGGGTCGATTACGATTCGATCGACGGCAATTGGTTCTCCTACATAGGAATCGGTCTGTTCGGATTGTCCAGTGTGTACTTTCTCTTTTTCATGAGCAAATGGCCTTACC
>CAZPQO010000108.1:0-3582 GCA_964588745.1 uncultured Methanomassiliicoccales archaeon
ATCAGACAGGTCCAGGGATCCCCTTCGTACGTTCCTTCGGAAACCTCGGCCACAACCGAATCGGGAATTATCCCGCCGTGTTTGGCGGAAGGGCAGTTTCTAGTGCACCGTTTGCACTTTATGCAATCGTCCAGTCTGTATTTTTCCGAGAGGGCTTGAAAGTTCACGGCCGATGACCGTGTTGTTTGTACATAACGCTTGGTTTTTACATCAGATAGTCAATGTCCGTGTTATGGAAACAGGATTTGAAAATTATCCCTGCGTAATATGCGGAAAGCCTTCCAAAAATTTTGTCTTCGCCGCTCACGTGTGCAACAATCCCGAATGTATCGAAGCCGCCCGTATAGAGCGGGGAGGTCCGGGGGGACACATGAAGAGAAAGGCCGAGGGAAAACCCATCATACCCATAGATTTGGACGAGGAATGACCGTTTCGGATCAATGTCTGAACACCCGGCAACCGGTAAACACCATGGCTATATTGTGCTCGTTGGCGGCGTCTATGACTTCCTGATCTCTGATACTTCCTCCGGGTTGGATTATTGCGGTCACGCCCGCTTCCGCGGCGGTGTCCACTCCGTCCCTGAAGGGGAAAAAGGCATCGGATGCCATTACGCAGCCTTCGGTGGGTTCGTTGGCTTTCATGGCGGCTATTTTTGCAGAATCCACACGGCTCATCTGACCCGCTCCGATTCCCACCGCCCGTTCGTCTTTCACGTAGACGACGGCATTGGAAGTTACGTGTTTGGCGAGCTTCCATGCAAACAGCAACGAGTGGATTTCATCATCCGTCGGGGCACGCACGGTTACAACGGTGAGGTTCTTGGGATCGATTACTAAATCTTCGTCTGTCTGAACCAGCATTCCGCCTCTGACTTTCTTCATCTTGTAGTCCCTGTGCCTGTAATCGGGACCTATAGGTTCGCCGGTTCTGAGAATGCGGAGATTTTTCTTTGTCTTCAACAGTTCCAGAGCCTCCGGTTCGTATTCGGGACAGATGATGGCTTCAACGAAATGTTTCTTGATTTCTTCCGCGGTTGACATATCGCAGTCCCGGTTGAGGGCGATTATGCACCCGTAAGCGGACATGGGGTCCACATCGTAAGCGGTGATGAATGCTTCCGATATCGTATCGGCGGAAGCCAGACCGCAGGGGTTGGTGTGCTTCATAACCACGGCAGTGGGTTTTTCGAAGTCCATGGCGATGTCGAGAGCTTTGTCGAGATCGAGAATGTTGTTGAAAGACAGCTGTTTGCCGTGAAGCTGTTCGGATTTCGACACTGTGGGCCCTTCGGTGAAGGGATCGGTGTAATATGCGGCCTTCTGATTGGGATTTTCCCCGTATCTCAGATCTTCGGTCTTTTCCGTGGGAACCGGGAATGATCGGGGGAATCCTTCTCCGAATTTCTTCAGCATGGTTTCGGCAATCATGGCATCGTAGTTCGCGGTGTTCACGAAGGCCTCGGCCATCAGTTTCTCCAAAGTGCCGGAAGTGACTTTTCCGTGGGTTTCAAGATCTTCAAGAATCAGGGGGTACTGGGATTTGTCGGTGACAACCGCGACCGACCGATAGTTCTTGGCGGCGGCACGTATCATGCTGGGGCCGCCGATGTCTATGTTTTCCACAATATCGTCGAAAGAAGAGTTTTTCAAAACCGTTTCTTTGAAAGGATAAAGGTTTACGACCACCATGTCCACAGCTTCTATTTCCGCTTCCTTCAGAGCTTTCACGTGATTGCCGTCGTCACGTTTCGCCAATATTCCCGCATGCACTTTGGGGTGCAGGGTTTTGACGCGTCCGTCCAGCATTTCGGGGAATCCCGTTACGTCGGATACTTCGATTACGCCTATTCCGTTCTCTTTCAGAAGTTTGAAGGTTCCGCCGGTGGAAATTATATCCGCACCCCGGGAAACCAATTCCCGGGCAAATTCCACTATTCCCGTTTTGTCAGAAACGCTGATGATCGCACGTTTGATTTTTACCAGTTTCATTCCCCCGTATCGGAAACAATCCATCCCGACATCCGCGGGTCGCAATGGAATTGTCCTATAAAAGATATCACGGGGCGGCCTATAAGACCGCCCCCTGAAAACGGTTTCAGATGAGGTTCTCCATCACCCTTTCCGCACGGGCTTCAAGAGTTTCGACTCCGGAGACTCTGCTTGCGATGTCCGTCAAAGCAACCAGATCTTCGTACTCTATGGAATCGAAGGTGAATCTTCTGGTTCCCGCCATCAGTTGCTTGAGGCCTTCTCCTAACCTGTCGTGGAAGTAGGTGTACAGAGCCACTCCTCCCCACGGGATATCGGTTCCGATTTCCCTGTCGGGATAGGCCTTGGTTATGCTTCCGGCAGATATCATGAAGGTTTTGGGATCGTCGCCGTACTCTTTGGAGAAACTTCCGGGAAGTTTTCCTTCCTTTGCGAGTTCGGAGAATCTTCTTCCTTTCATCGCGGCGGTGAGCGGAGCCCTCGCCATTCCGATGGATCTGCATATAGGACCGTCCCCGAGATCGGACATTGCGATTGCTTTGTACATCTGAGCTTCGTTGATGAATCCGCCCGCGAAAGAAATATCGGGAACGTGCATGCTCTTGTCTTTCAGGAGTTTCGCACATTTCATAACCTGAGAGAACAGCCAAATCGTCGGAGTTCCCAGTTCGTGCATGTGCATGATCGGGGACATTCCGGTACCGGCTCCGGCTCCGTCAAAGGTTACGAGGTCCAGCTTTGCTTCGGAAGCCGCTTTCATTGTGAATGCCACGGCTTCGGGTTTGAATGCGCCGGTTTTGAGGAACACGTTCTTGGCTCCCATGGATCTGAGATTGTCCACGTCTTCGACGAAATTGTCGTGTTTGGGGAATCCGACGCGGCTGTGCCTTTCGAAAGACTTGAACGCTCCGGATCTGAAAGCTTCCTGAACGGATGGGTCTTCGGGGTCGGGGACCACAACGTATCCGCGGGATTTCAGTTCCAAAGCCCTCTCAATCGAGTTGAGTCTCACTTCACCGCCGATGGCTTTCGCGCCCTGCCCCCATTTCCTTTCGATGACTTCGATTCCGAGTTTAGACAAACCGTATTCGTCGACTCCCGCACGGAGATCTTCGACGTTGGTCTGAAGAACGATGCGTCCGTTCTCCCCGTCCCAGAAGTCCGTATAGGAATTCACGCGGAATTCCATGTCCACCGAGGACTGCACCTTTCCGTTGGAATACACTGCCTGACTGTCCATTCCGCAGACGTTTTCTCCTATGACCTGAGACACTCCGGCCATTGCCGCGCCGGAAGCCAGTTCCCTCCAATTTCTTTTGGCCACTGCGGTGGAACCCAAACCGGCTATGTGCACCGGCAGCTTCTGTTTGATCGGATTCTTTCCGCGGGCTCCGATGACCGTGTTGATTTTTACGTTCTCGAAGAATGCTATGTCCGAATCGGGTTCGATTCCCTTGGCACTCTGAAGTTCGGACATGATCTGAAAGTGCGACCAGTCAAGGAAGTAGTTCTTGTTGGAAGCCGCCGTGCTTATTCCGAAGTGCTCGGGACTGGGATACAGAACTTCCCTGCCTCTGATTGCCCCTTTGGA
>CAZPQO010000109.1:0-3564 GCA_964588745.1 uncultured Methanomassiliicoccales archaeon
CGTATTGCTGAACGCCGACAATATCTTGGGCCATCCGGACACTCTGAAGGAACTGGTATCTCCTTTCAATGATTCTTCGGTCGGAATCATCGGAGGCAGACCCATTCCCACAAATGACAAGGATTCCTTGGCAGGATTCGCTTCCAACATGCTCTGGACGATGCATCATAATGTATCCCTGACATATCCTAAAATAGGTGAACTTATCGCGTTCAGAGACATAGGTACCCGGTTGCCCTATGACTCTCAGTCCGATGAAGACATATTGCGTATGAAACTTGAAGAAGCAGGATATCGCGGAGCGTACGTCCCGGATGCCTGTGTATACAACCGAGGACCCGAGACTGTGTCCGATTTTTTAAAACAACGGATTCGCGTAAATATCGGCGAACGTTACATGAAGAAAAATTATAATTACGACATACCCACATGGAACGTGGGATTGTTGATGCAGGCACTTTTCGAAACCGTACGTGAGATGGGATTCCATCCTTTCAAAATTATTTTCACTGCATCGTTGGAAATGTACTCCAGAATTCTGTCTTCATTACATGTAAGGCTGAACAAAGGC
Source organism: uncultured Methanomassiliicoccales archaeon (assembly GCA_964588745.1). Lineage (GTDB taxonomy): Archaea > Thermoplasmatota > Thermoplasmata > Methanomassiliicoccales > Methanomethylophilaceae > VadinCA11. The sequence continues at coordinate 572 of CAZPQO010000109.1, forward strand.
GATGCCCATATCTGGAATCCCGTGTCAACGACAAAGAAATTATGATGACAGAATCCGATTGGCTGCGTCTTCGAATGTGAATTCTTCGGATACTCTGATTGTTCTGCATCCGAGTTTTTCGCCGAAACCCATATCCGCGTCGGAATCTCCGATCATGTACGATTCACGCACATTGATTCCGTACTTTTTGATTGCGTCGATACCCATACCGATTTCCGGTTTCCTGCACGAACAGTTTTCATCAGGCCGGTGCGGACAATAGAATATGTCATCGATTTTGCCGCCGCCTTCGGATATTTGTTTCAACATTTTGTCATGAATGCTGTTCAGCGTTTCCACATCGAAATACCCCCGGTTTATTCCGGACTGGTTCGTTATCAGTATAACCATGTAGCCTGCCTTGTTCAATCTTGAAATCGCGTTCGGCACATAGTCAAAAACATCAAAATCGTCAGGATTGCTGCAATATCCTACATCATCATAGATGGTGTCGTCTCTGTCGATGAATACTGCCTTGGAACCGTACATTCCGCGTTCGACCATCCCGCAGACTGCGTGACAGGCGACATAATATCCTTCTTGAATTCTGGGAGTTTCATTGGAATCTATTACGACGGGGACATCCGTCATATCTTTCATCTTACCGCCGTTTCCCGTGAACGATATAGTCGTGGCACCTATCTTCTTTGCCGCGTCTATGGCCAATATTACATTCTCGGAATTTCCGGATGTTGAAAAGCCGATTACAACATCGTTTTTGTTGCAGATGGATTCGATCTGACGTTTGAAAACGAACTCGTACCCGTAATCATTGCCTATGGCTGTAATGGGCACCACATTGGACAAAGCAATTCCTGCCATGGCGGGACGATCCATTAAATAACGGCCGGACAACTCTGCGGCAAAATGCTGCGCATCTGCGGCCGAACCGCCGTTGCCCATAAAAATCGCTTTACCGCCATTCTTGAGCGATGATATTATGACATCAGCCACTTTTATGATATCTACAGTATCCAGATTTTTTATCACATGAGCGCTCTGCTCAAATTCCGCCGCCAATAATTCTTTCAATCTTCCGACCTCCATGAAACAACGCCTTCAGGTTCAAACATGAAGTCCGTAACCTTGGCACCCAGTTTTGTCAATTTCTCTGAAACGACGAACTTCTTGTCATAATCGCATATGAAAAACATGAATCCTCCGCCTCCCGCACCGGATACTTTGCCTCCGATTGCTCCCGAATCCATGGCGGCACCATACAACTTGTCAATCTCAGGATTAGTTATCTTGTCAGAAAATTGTTTTTTATAGTCCCAACCCAAGTCCAACAAACGGGCGGTTTCATCAATATCTCCCTTTTCCAAAGCAGTCGCCATATCAAATGCCATCTCTTTTGTAAGATCCAAAGCCAATTCGTTGTCTCCTTTCTTGAATCTCTTCATCTGCGAATCGATTATGTCTGCCGATTCCCGGGTCTTTCCGATATAACACAGGATAGAACGGTACTGGAGTTCGTTCAATGTACGCTCATTAATCTTTATTCGGTTCACATCAACGCCTTCGTCTCTGAACTTCATCAGGTTGAATCCGCCGAACACCGCGGCATATTGATCCTGTTTACCGCCTTTGAGGCCTATATCTTCCCTTTCTAGTTTATACGCCAATTGAGCCAATTCATTGCTCGTCATCTTTTTTCCGGTCCACTCCGCAACTGCGGCGATGGCGGCCACTATCACCGTGGAAGAACCTCCCAATCCCGAGCCCGGTGGCGAATCTGACTGAAGAATCATTCTGAACCCATCCTGAATCTCAAAATGATTCAGAACGGCTTTGACCAGATCCATGTTTCCGTCTAGAGGAAGCGGTCCTCCGTCAAGAGAAGTTTCATACATTCCATAATTTACCGATTCAACGGATATGTTCTTGGTGCCGTTAGGTATTATCGTACAGTACGCATATTTGTTTATCGTAGTATTGAACACCGCACCGCCCTTTTGGGATGCATAGGGGTCTACGTCTGTGCCTCCGCCCGCCAATCCGATCCTCAGGGGAGCTCTCGAACGAATATACTTCAACCAATCACCTCATTTCTTACAATTTTAGTATTCTCGGGCACCGTTTCACCGTCACCGAGAACCGAATCTTCAATTACTGAGCCGGGCATAATTTTACATTCTTTACCCAAAATACTGTTTTTTAATTTGGAATGCTTGATAATACATCCCTCCATTATTAATGAATTTGATAAATCGGAATTTTCAACAATGCAATTTTTATGAACCGCTGAAGAGCTGGATATTGTATCCGTCATAACAGATCCGCCCCCCAAGTAAAACGGTCCGTCAACAGATGAACCCGACAATTCCGTTTTCGTATCCTGAATCATGGAATTCCATTCGGCAACCATCAGATTGGCGTTGATTAAATCGGACGGCCTTCCCACGTCCAACCAAGGTCCTGTATATCTGTAGCCTTGAATTCTGTAACCTTTTTCCATTAAATCCGGAACAAGTTCTTTGGAGAAGTCGTATTGACCCTCGTCCGGAACATATTTCAAAACCTCTTTTTGCACAATATATACGCCCGCGTTTATGAGGTTTGAAAATACTTCTGCCGGTTTGGGTTTTTCTTTGAATTCGGATATTCTTCCGTCGTCTTCAACTCTGGCAATCCCGTATTCGCAAGGATTTTCCACTTCCGTCAAAGATATCGTTACCGTTGCGCCCGATGCGAAATGTTCTTTGATTGCTTCAGACACATCTATACGGGAAAACACATCCCCGTTTATTGCAACGAAAGTTTCGTTCAGCTCGTCTTCTATTTTCTTTATTGCCCCTGCGGTGCCTAGAGGTTCATCTTCAAAAGAATAGGTTATGCTGATACCTAAGTCGGAACCGTCCCCTATGGTTTCAACAAGTTGAACCGATCTGTAACCGCAAGCCAGTATAATTTCCTCGATTCCTGTCAACGCAATGTTTTCGATGAGATACATC
>CAZPQO010000110.1:0-3499 GCA_964588745.1 uncultured Methanomassiliicoccales archaeon
AAGAATGCACACGAGAAGAAGAGGAAAATCCGGATCCAACCGCCCGTTGGTGTCCGAGAATCCTTCGTGGGTCCCTATCGGAGAAACAGAAATAGAGGACCTTATCGTGAAACACGCGAAAGACGGTGCAGGTTCCGCTAAAATCGGACTCATACTCAGAGACCAGTACGGAGTACCTGACGTTAAGCTCGCCACAGGCAAAACCATCACGCAGATTATGGAAGACAACAATGTTCTGTCCTCCATTCCCGAGGATCTTTCGAACCTTATGAGGAAAGCGATTTCCCTTAACGTTCACCTGAAGGACAACAGCCGCGACATAGCCAACAAAAGAGGATTGGCGCTTATCGAAGCGAAAATCAGAAGGCTTGAACGCTACTACAAGGGAAACGGTACGCTTCCTGCTGATTGGAAGTATTCTCTGAAGAAAGCAGAACTTATGCTTAAGTGAGAATAAACATGGACCGCAGCGTCCCCCCCAAACTTCTTGAAGAACTTTCCAAAGCCGCGGACATCGTCCGCGGTCACGGTTTTATTCATATTTTTTCACATTACGACGCGGACGGATTGTCTTCGGCCGCAATTTTGGCAAAAACTCTGCTGAGAGAAGGCAAAGAATTCCGCGTTACGCTGTTCACCACGTTGGACGGGGATTCTTTCCGTGAAATCGCCGCAAGCAACGCCGATTGTTTCATACTTTCCGATATCGGAGCTTCCTATGTGGAAGAGCTTGACGGTCTGAAACAGGATATCGTGGTTTTGGATCACCATACTCCCGAAGCGACGGCAAAGAGAATCTGTCACATCAACCCTCATCTTCACAACATAGACGGTATGAAATACGGTTGCGGAGCGACAATGTCCTGTTTGTTCGGCATAACGATGAACGAAGACAATTGGGACTTGGTTCAGATTGCTTTCGCCGGCATATCGGGCGACCGTCAGACCATTGACGGTTTGAACGGATATCTTTTGGACGGTGCGATCGAAAGAGGGCTCATAGAAGTCTTGAACGGCTCGATACTTCCCTTCGGAAAACTTACCGACGATTTGTTTCTGTCAACCGAACCTTTCATAAGAGGAGTCAGCGGCAACGCCGAAGGGGTTGCCGGATTGCTGACGGACGCAGGAATACCGCGGGATGCGAAAGGGCAGAACCTGTCCGATACCGAAAGAAGGAAATTGTCCTCATTGATTGTTTTGGATCTTGTGAAACAGGGAGTTTCCACCGATATCATCGAACGGGCCTCCGACAAGAAATATTCTCTTCGGGATTGGGATATGGATTCCGCAGGGTTGGCTTCTCTTTTGGACGGTTGCGGAAGAAACGGACTTACCGGATTGGGAGTCGCCGTCGCTTGCGGAGACAAAGACGGTATGATTCAGGCGGAAGACATCCGCAAAGAGTACCGAAAAGACATCATTGCCGGCGCAAAAGAATTGGATGGCCGCGGATTGACACAGGAATCCGACATTCAATGGTTTGACAGCAGCGAATCCGGATACACGGGAGTGCTTTGCGGAATCGCGATGAATTATTTTGCGGATCCGTCAAAACCCGTCTTCGGAATAAACACTTCCGAGGAAACAGGCAAAGTTTCCGGAAGAGCGACGGACAAATTGCTTTCGAAAGGCGTCGATCTTTCCGCAGCATTGAGAAAATCATGTGCCGCCGTCGGAGGCATCGGAGGAGGCCACCGCATAGCCAGCGGAGGTTCGTTCCCTTCGGACAACAAAGAAGAATTCATCAGAGTACTGAATGAAACAATAAAGGAACAGTTCAGCGCCAAGTGACTTCCACTTCGTCGGTTCTGAACTTCTGCCTGACTTTGGTATCGGATATTTCCATTCTTGTGCCGGAATTGTACATAAGATGACCGAGCCACGCAATCATTGCACCGTTGTCCACACAGAGTCTCCGGTCGGGAACGAACATTTCCGCCCCTCTCGCTTCGGCCATATCCTGCACCATTTCCCTGAGCCGTTGATTCTGCACCACACCGCCTCCGAGAAGTACCTCGTCTTTTCCCGTATGGGCCATCGCCCTTTCGGTAACCTCCGTCAGCATCGCAAAAGCGATTTCCTGCACGGACATGGCTATGTCCTCGAGTCTGTGACCTTTTTTATGAAGAGCCAACGCGGCGGTCATGATTCCGGAAAAGGAAACGTCCATCCCCTTCACGGAATACGGAATATCCAAAAGTTCTCTCCCGCCTCTCGCAAGTTCTTCGATTTTGGGTCCCGCATAAAATCCCAAATCCAATTCTCTTCCGAGTTTGTCGAACATGTTTCCTATGCCTATATCTTCGGTTTCTCCGAATATTCTGTATCTTCCCTCGGAGAAAGCGATTATCTGAGTGTTGCCGCCGGAAGCGTACAACAAAGCCGGATCGTCGCAACCCTGCAGCTTGCGGCCGATTTCGATATGGGCGATACAGTGGTTCACACCCATTATCGGAATATTCAGTCTGTGAGAAAGAGCTCTTGCCGCGGTGGCTGATGTTTTCAGACATGGCCCCAATCCGGGACCCATAGAAAAGGAAACCAGATCAACGTCGCGTATGCTTATTCCTGCCGAATCGAGAGCCTTGCTGATATCTTCGGAAACGTTTTCGGCATGATGGTTGGCGGCTTCTCTGGGATGGAGTCCTCCCGTGGGAGGGCGGTACATATCGATGACGTTCGCCAGGATAATTTCGTCTTCGTCGGAATCGACGATTCCCACACCCAATGTGTGAGCGGTGCTTTCAATACCCAGAGTTATCATTTGTTCCCGACTATCTCCTGAATTTTCTCGAGAACTTTGATGGAACCTTCTGCAACAAACCCGTCGTCAAGCACCAGTACGGGGAAAGTCTTATCCAGAATTTCACAGAACGCTCCCTCGGCCAACCCGTCCACCGTATCCACATTCAGAATTTTTATTTCGGTACCCGACGGAAGTCTTTCCTTGACATAATCACATTTCGGACAGTCGTTCTTGGTGAACAGTTTGAACTCGGCCATGATGCAGAAAGAAACCTCTCACGATTAAAGACTATCGTGAACACGTTCCCGAAGAAATATGAAATTGGCAAAGGATTTCGTCCAAAGGAAAAGATATAATTACTTAGAGGCTATCGGTGATTTATCGGGCTCGTGGTCTAGTTGGTTATGACGTCGCATTGACATTGCGGAGGTCGCCAGTTCAAATCTGGCCGGGCCCACCACTTCTCCTAAACTCACTGATTGTCATTGATATAGTACTTATTACATCAGAGATATACGCGACACAGGTCAAAGGCACAGCAAATAACGATGCCTGCACCGGATTTTTCGATAGAGATCGGGTGCCTGTTGTTTGAGAAAAAGGATGGGATACGGAGATTATGGACGGTATATTATCAAACATTTCGTTGGATGATATCATCGAAGTTGTGGACCAGTATATCTGGTATGTAGCGTTCATAGTCCTGATAGGCGCCGGACTTTATCTTACTTACAAATTCAAAGGGATTCA
>CAZPQO010000111.1:0-3470 GCA_964588745.1 uncultured Methanomassiliicoccales archaeon
GAACCGGGACCTCTCCCCGTCGAGAACCAGCCTATCTTCAACATCGACCCTTAACCTCAATCTCTGTATTTTATTATATGTCGAACAATACCGTGACGTAAAGTTCCTTTTCGTTGACTTCCAACATATGGTACGTCACGGCTTTGACTTCGGTCCTTACGGTATGTTTGTCGAAATCCAAACGCTCGCCGGCGGCGTCGCAGATGACTCGGTCATCTTCGAACCTGACTTCAAATCCGGAAAAGAACAGTCTTTCCGTATCTTCTATGAACAGCAATTCCGATAAGAAATTGTATAATCGGTCTTCGTAATCGTCTCCGTCGGTTTCGATACGCATTTTCTCTTTGGGCTCCACCCCTTTCAGATCCACGGTCTGATCGAACATTGCGTAGGCGGCGTTGGCGAAACATTCCTCCAGCGTATTCCCGGTACATTTTACAAAAGCATCCGCGGTGTGTTCCAACCTCTCGTATTCGTGCACGGCATTCCCATGGTTCGGCACATTAAAGGAATCTTCGGAGAAAGGGAAAATCCCGGTTCCGATAATCGTAAAATTTTTACTGTATCCGTATAAAAAACCGTACGCAAATTCGATATGCGGAATTAAAAAGAGAGACTACACAAGTTCTTAATATATCCGCATAATTTCAGAAGTTATGAGAATACTGATTATCGGATGTGGTTCCATAGGCACCAATCTTGCCCTTACGGCGGACAGTATGCCCGAGGTATCCAAGATATACATCTTCGACAGTAAACCCCGCGCTGCGGAAAAACTTGTTACCAAGACGGAAAAAGGAATTGTGGTAGAGTCTGTGGAAGAAGAACTGTACCATTCCGACCTTGTGATCGAAGCGGCTTCCCAGGAAGCCGTAAAGACATATCTGCCCATTGTGGTGGAAAGAGGCGTGAACATGATGGTAATGTCCGTGGGGGCTCTCGTGGACGATGATTTCAGAGAAGAAGTCCTTCAGAAAGCGTCGGAGGCTGAAGCCTGCATTTACATCCCTTCCGGAGCGGTGTCCGGATTGGACGGACTCAGATCTTCCATCGAAGCCGGTGTGGACAGCGTCGAACTCATAACGACCAAAGGTCCCAAAAGCATAGAGGACGTGGATTACGTTCTCGAGCAAGGAATCGTGGTCGACGATCTGAAGGAAAAAACCGAAGTTTTCTACGGAACCGCAAGGGAGGCGGTCAAGTTGTTTCCCAAGAACATCAACGTTGCGGCAACGGTCAGTATGTTCGGAATCGGTTTCGACAGAACCAAAGTCCGCATTGTCGTGGATCCCAGAGCAACCTGCAACTCTCACAAACTGATATACAGCGGAGATTTCGGAAGAGCGGAGTGTCACACTTACAACATACCGTCACCCGATAACCCGAGGACGTCCCATCTGTCTGCCCTGTCGGCTTCCCACGCACTGAGAAGTTTGGTCAAGAACGTCTGGATCGCAATCTGATTCCGAAAAAAAATGTCACGGACTTCCCGGGCCGAAAGGCTCACGTCGAACACCGCGGACATGGACGCGGTGGTAATCGTAAACGGACAGAATCAGTTCCTGGACACTACGTATTGGTATCTCACGGAATTGTTCGCGGGAACCTTTGAAGGCGGCATTGCCGTCGTGAGAGACGGGGAACTGAATACGATAGTCAGTCCCTTGGAAGCCGAGGGAGCCTCCATGGGAAAGGGGACCTGTCATGTTTACAAAGACAGGGAACACAGAAACAGTATTCTCAGGGAACTTCTGGACGGTTGCGAAAACGTTGGGTTCAACATAAGCAGTGCTACGTACGCCGGTGTGGAATACGTCAGAAAAACTGCAAACATCGTCCCCGTCGACGCAACCAAAGGAATCGAAGAAACCGTTGCGGTCAAGGATGAAAAAGAAATAGAACTTATGAGGAAAGCCTGCAAAATCACTTCGATCGTCGCCGGGGAGATTCCGGAGATTCTTAAAGCGGGCATTACCGAAAAAGAAGCCGCCGCGGAAATCGACAGGAGAATGAGAGAACGCGGAGGCGACGGAAACGCATTCGAAACCATTGCCGCCTTCGGTCCGAATTCTTCCATGCCCCATCACTCCCCCACGGACAGGAAAATCGAACAGGGGGATACGGCACTCTTCGATTTCGGTTCGAAATATTCAATGTACTGTTCGGATTTGACGAGGACGGTGTTCTTCGGAGAACCTCCGGAGGTCTTGAAAAGAGCTTACGGAGTCGTCAGGGAGGCCCAGGAAGAAGGATTCCTCTGTTACAGGGACGGAGCTTCCGCGGCGGATGCGGATGTACGTGCCAGAGAGATAATCGATGCCGGAGAATTCAAGGGGAAGATGATTCATACTTTCGGTCACGGCCTGGGAATGAATATTCACGAAGGAATCTCCGTATATAGTAAATCGGAACAGATTCTCAAAGAAGGAAACGTGGTTTCGGCCGAACCGGGAATTTATCTTCCCGGCATCGGAGGGATAAGAATCGAAGATACCTGTTTGGTGAAAAAAGGCGGAGCCGAGAGACTCACGTCTTTCGACAAATCTTTAACAATCCTGTAATGCATCGCAGCGTAACAAATCGGGGACATCGGAATTCATGACGCGCAATCAGGATCTGGCATCAAAATCCAAAGATTATATTCTGTGTACGGATTCATCGGAAGATTCCGTTTTTTCCGAGGAAGAAAAGAAGAAATTGGATTTTGTCGTCAACAGGCACAGACGCCCCTTGGAACTTCTGAGCGAATAAAACATGAGTAATCGAACAGAGAATCAGAATTCTTTTTCCATCAGGATTCTCTGCCTGTCGCCGGAATCTTCGATCCCTTCGCAGTTTTCGATATATCCTATCCTGATTACGGGATGGGAAGAAACCGGATTTCCGTCCTCTTTGCTCAAAGGAGTGGGTCCGTAAAATATTCTCACTGCACGGGGACCGGGCCACCATGCAATGTCGCCCTTCTTCAGATCGGTGACTTTTTCCGATTCCGTTGTGTCCGGATTCAAAGGCATTTCAAAATAAAGTTCGCCGCCCATCATGTTGACGGTCGGTCTTTGGGGTAAAGACAGCCAGATGGCGTTGGAAATGTCAGAGTCGTCAAGGACGGCGGAATACTCTCCGCTTCTTGTGACGATCCTAATCTTTTTCACAACACCACCCGGCTCAATAGTTTCAGTTCTTCCTTTCGAAGAGTTTCCTTATTTCCCTGCCGACTACTTCGATTCCGAGAACTTTCTCTTCCTCTTCCATCTCTCTCAGGTACTTGAGGTCGTTATCCCATTCGGCGGTCCATTCATCCCTGAATTTGCCGGATTCGATATCTTTGAGAATCTTCCTCATTCCTTCTTCGGATTCTTTGGTGATGACCAGGTCTCTCTTGGTCAGACCGCCGTACTCGGCGGTGTTGGAGACCACATGCCACATCTTTTCGAATCCGCCTTCGTTGATCAGATCAACGATGAGTTTGG
>CAZPQO010000112.1:0-3438 GCA_964588745.1 uncultured Methanomassiliicoccales archaeon
AACGGGTGAAATTAAGTTGGATGGACAGTCCATGATGGATGAAGTATCCAAAGACATAGCCAACGTTTTAAAAACAAAGATACGCGGGTGTATTTCCGAACGAACAGATATATATGTCCAATCTCCGATGTGTAATAAAGGCCTACTCTTGACCGAGCAGGCGGGTGATGTCCTCAAAGGGATTGTTGAAGGTCTTGCCGAGGGTATCCAGATTTCAAATGATTTCAAGTAATCTCAAATTGTGTAACATGAGGTGTCAAAATGACAGAAGAAAAAAATGAATGGGTTTCGGATTCCGAAGAAGAGATTTCTGTCGATGAAGGCAAATCCTCCGATAACGGTTCGGAGGTTCAGGGCAGTCGTCTACTCGGTTCGGAAGCCAGAACAACCGGCGGGATATCCTCCTCGGAGTATACTTTCGATTCCAAACCTGTAACGGAAGAACCTGTGAACGAACATGTAGCAGAAGAACCCGTGAGCGAATCCTATGGCCGAACCGAAGATTCGGAGGACTTCTTTGAATCCGGGGAAAGTTATGAAAAAACGGAATCTTTTACGGGCAACAAGTCATACTTCCAATCTTCGATTGCGGGAGAAGAGGATCAGTCCGCATTGAAGGGAATGCTTTCTTTCTTCACGATTTGGAGGAGGGACGTGGGCCCTCAGGATATGGAGGCTATGGAAAACCGTTTTTACCTGGCCCCTGTGATAGGTGCACTTTTTGCAACCGTTATTGCTCTGGAAATGGTGATTTTATTTCTACTCAACCATTATGTGATGCTTCCGTCCAATCTGATAGTCCCTGTTGTTGTTTTGGCAACGGTGCTTATCGGCAGCAAGTTCCTTCACTTTGACGGACTTGTTGATTTCGGAGACGGAATCGTTGCATCGGGAAACAGAGATAAGCATGTCAGGGCGATGAAGGATTCAAAAATCGGAGCGGGAGGGTTCGGACTAGCTCTCGTTGTGACTCTCGGTACTTTTGCGTTATATACGAATGCCTTCACGTGGATGGCACCCTTGCTTTTCATAATTCCCGTGACGGAGATTTTGATAAAGCACTCTATGGTTTCCGCCGCGGCTTACGGAACCGCGGGAGAAGGCATGGCCGCTTCACAGGTAAGGAAAGCAGACAATTCCACAATGATCAAGTCACTGATAACCGCGTCGGTACTGTCCCTCATAGGACTTGTATTTTCATTAGTGCTGTTTTGGATAGCCGGCAAGATAAGGCCTTGGATTCTTGACGTTTCGCTTACATATACCGCGGTTGCTTTGTTCGCCGCCCTTGTGGTGGGTCTGATCACATCGATCCTTGTGGGTAAGCTTATGGCAAACACAGCCGACAAGACATTCGGTTTCACATCGGGAGACGTACTGGGTGCAACAAATGAGATTGCAAGACCCATCGTTGCATTCGCAATGTTGTTGGTTTACTGCGTGGTCGTTACGTTGATATTGCTATGAAATTCGAAGCACTGATAAACGCAGGCGGAAAAGGCACACGGATGCTGAACAACGGCATAGAGAAACCCATGCTGACCGTCGGAGGGAAACCGACGGTCATGCATGTAATCTCGGCATTGGAGGCCTCCGAGAACATATCTTCGATATTCATTTCGGTAAGTTCCAATACTCCGCAAACGGAGATGTACCTTGACGATTTGGGTTATGAAACTATAAAAACCAGCGGCGACAACTATGTGGAAGATGTTCATTCTTCTTTGAAGAGAATGAGTTCGGAATTCGTGTTGACGTCGCCGTCAGATCTTCCTTTACTGTCCACCAACGTGATTGACGGAATAACAAACGCTTTCAAACCCGACATGGAATCCATGATTGCCGTGGTGGATGAAGAATCCATCACAAGGTTCGGAATCACTCCCTCATACACAATAAATCTGGGCGGAAAGTTCTGGGTAATGTCGGGAATTAACATCATGGATCGGCAAAGAACCCTTGACGGCGATTATCTTCAGGAAAGTTTCTACAAATGTTCCTTTATCGATTTGGCGGTGAACGTGAACACCGTAGAGGAATTGAGTATGGCCCGCTGGCTCACTGAATTCCCATGATTTTTTTGTACACTGTGTGAACTTCGTCAAGCAAAGTGTCGCAGGTTATCTCGCCTTTGCTACTCAGAACGGCGGACACCGAAGCACCGCCGCAACCCACTCCTTCTTTGATGTAGCCCCATTCGTAAGCCTGAAGACCTTCGAACGGGCTTTTGTTGTAATCCATGTTGACATAAACAATCGGTATGTCTTCGGATATCGCACTCATCAGTTTGGCCATGCTGGAATTCGGATCGTTCATCAGCCATCTCGTGGTTCCCTGGAACATGTTTCCCACCACGGAAGGATCCATCTTCACTGCGGCGGCCATGACCGCGGCCATCTGAGTGCCTCCTCCCACGATAACGGGAATTCCCGCTTCGGCGGCACCCACGAGCATACCCACGTTCGCGGGCATCATGGGGTCTCCGACGCATTCGATTGCTCTCAGCGGATCGTTTTCCAAGTCTCCGGGCTTGATTCCTGCCGCCTTCAGTCCTTTCATCACGGTCTCCGTCTTCAGTTCGCGGGGATTGTTGGGGGAACTGCTGCTTACAAGGTTTTCTTTCACGGTTCCCATGGCCATGAGAACTCCCAGAGCGGTGGTGGTTCCTCCGGCACAACTTTCGCTTATTACGATGTAATCGTATCCTCTTGCCAAAGACTTAGCCAGAATCTTTCCTTTCTTGTAGCCTTCTTCGACGTTGGAAACCGAATCGCCGGTGGTTATGTCCCTTCCGCATTCGCCGCCCATGTCAAAATAGGGGACGAAGGGATTGATTTTGCTCCCGCCGTTCACAATATAGAACGGCATGCCGGAAAGTCTGAGGGCGGCTTTGGTCAAAGTGGCGGGTGTGGGTATTCCGCCGGGATTGATCGGGATACCTTTCATACAGGTGACTTCCCCGTTCACCAAAAGTTCGACATCGGCGGGAGGAGTGAACAGAGTCAGTTCGGGGGTGTCTCCCGCATCGGAAATTCCGGGGCGGACGGAAGTCATGGTGTTTGCCACGGTACAGGTGAAAACACCTCTCTTCCCCCACATTTTACCGATAAGTTCGTCAGCGATTTTTCTGTTGCCCCAAACTTCCAATGATTCGGGAAGCTTTCCATTGTACGTCATATGAATTCCTCATTATCCCAGTATTCCGGGGATCACATCTTTCAAGGGAGTGATTACACCTTCTTTCAAATTACATTCGAACGTGGTCCAAACAGGCACGTCGGTTAAAATGTGTTCGCCGGTCACGCAGGAAGTGCCGTGATCCGTAAAGTAGACAATCCGTTCCGCATGGGAAAAGTGTTTCTCCATAAGTCTGTCGGTCAGTTCAAGCACATCGATTTTTTTGAACGGATCTTTCTGATGACTGTATTCGTCAACCTC
>CAZPQO010000113.1:0-2271 GCA_964588745.1 uncultured Methanomassiliicoccales archaeon
ACCGCATGATGCTCAACGAGTGGATTGACAACGGTTCCAAGAACGCCATCGAAGTTGCTCACGAAATCGTTGAGGACGTTATGGCGAACCACGTGGTAAAACCCATTGAAGAAGACAAACTGAAGGCGATGGAAGAAGTCGTCAAGAAAGCCGATGAGGCATTCAAAAACAAGAACCAGTGATAATATGGCAAACATTGAAGAACTTATAAACAGGGCCAAATTGGCCGTAACCGGATACAAGATCGATGAAGCCAAGGCCGTTGCCAGCGAAGCAATTGCCAACGCGGACGCGGATCTTGTCAAACTGATCGAAAGCGGATACAACGCAGGCATTTCCGAAGTCGGAGACCTCTTCGAACAGAAGAAGGTCTTCCTTCCCCACATTATGGCTGCGGCCAACGCCCTCACCGCGGGAATGGACATCATTGCCCCCGAACTCGAGAAGCGCGGCGGCAGTGCCGGCGAGAAATACGGCAACGTGGTTATCTGCTCCGTCGAGGGTGACATCCACTCCATCGGAAAGGACATCGTGGCCATCATGCTGAAGGTAGCCGGATTCAACGTTCAGAACATCGGAAGGGACGTTCCCTTGATGGACATCATCGATGCCGTCAAGAAACACAACGCAATCGCTGTCGGAACCTCCGCTCTCATGACCTCCACAATGGTCGGTCAGAAGACTTTCGAGGAGCTCATGGTCAAGGAAGGCCTCAAAGGCAACTGCCTGACCAACGTCGGCGGTGCACCCGTCACCCAGAAGTGGGCAGACGACATCGGAGCGGACATCTACTCCGAGAACGCCACCGATGCCTCCAGCAAGTTTGTTGCTGCATTCAGCGACAAAGCGTAAGCACGCCTAAGTCAAAAACATCACCTCTCCGTCCGGATAAGTCTCTCATCCGGACGGGCAAACATCTTATCGGAACCTGCGGGGCCGAATCGACACTGTGGCTTCATATCAGCCGCCCCCAAGTGTCTTTCCTCCTTTCACATTCAGCCCCGCAGTGTCCGAATTGAACAATCAAGTTTTTATTAACGGCGTATGATTACCTACGCACATGGATAAAGAGGATGTTTATTGGAACTCATTCCTGCCCGCTTTCTTTGACCGGATGAGTTTCCAGATGAGGAAAAATATGAATGAGATGCTTGTGGGGCATGATTTGACAAGCGCTCATGCAATTTACCTCATAGCTCTCAAACTGCAGGACGGACAGACTTTGGTCAGTCTGTCGAAATTCCTTGATCTCGACGCCGCAAACACAAACAGAGTAATCAAGGTTCTGCGGGACAAAGGATTCGTTTACGATGACCGGGAAACTCCTAAGAGCAGGAAGTATTCCATTTTCCTTACCGAACCCGGAAGAGAACTCGCATCCATGATTATGGAGAACACGACCGAACTGAACAACAGTTACTTCGTCGGGATTCCCAGGGAAGATGTTCTGCATATGAGGAATACGTTGATACGGATTATAAGAAATATGAATCTGGATATCGACAATTACATGGGGTCGAAGTACGAAGATCCGTTCTACACCCACCTGCAGATAACGCCTTTGGATGACGGATACGAGACCGTTCCCCGCAGAGCATCTGACAGAAAAAAATGACTGTTCGGCAAACCGTTGAACACTTTTAGATAATATGAAATAAAGGGTATAAGATGACGGATAATATGAGCAAAATTGTTGCTGTCGTGGCTAGTCCGATAGTCGGCGGAAATTCCGATACTATCGTAAGTGCGGTGACCGACGGCGCAATGGGTTTGTCCACAAACATAATCGAACTTTTCAGATTGGATAAATTCCGCACATTGCGCGGTTGTTCGGCCTGCAATGACTGCAAGAAGACCGGAAGGTGCATTCACAACGACGAGATACAGGAAATCCTTGATTCCATCAGGGATGCCGACGTGGTCATCATGTCCACCCCTGTGTACTTCAACGAAGTGGCTTCGCAGTACAAGGTACTGGAAGACCGGATGTATTCCTTTTACAACAAGGATTCCAGTCACAACATAACTGCGGGAAAGAAAGCCGTTATCGTGGTGACCTGTTCCGATTCCGTGAATGTAGCGGATAAGGTTGCCGACAGAATGGGCACGACTCTTGAAAATCTCGGATTTGAGGTTACGGACAAACTGCTGTTTTTCGACGAAGACCGGACCAAGCATGCCAAGGACGACGCGGATCTGATAGCCCGGGCAAGGGTTGTGGGGTCGAAGTTCAGGAATACCTGATATCCCCCATTTAAAAAGAATAACGGT
>CAZPQO010000113.1:2281-3426 GCA_964588745.1 uncultured Methanomassiliicoccales archaeon
CGGTCACAAAGGCACCGCAGGCGGTACCCTAGTGACCTTTTGATATACTACGGAGTCTGTTTCGTTGACGACAGTCTCAAGCCTTCATTCTGTCGTATAGTACGTGTCGATGGCAAATTTACCGTGGGGGGACAGTTTGTAGGCTCCTCTGCCGACTCTCAATATTAGATCTTCAGCCATCCATTTGTCGATGAACTGTCTTTGAAATTTCATCTTGTCTTTTGCGGTAAGTTTCTCATCCCGTGTTCGGGAGGTTTTCGTTTGTTCCGTGTCTTCCCAATCCCAAAGATTGAGTGTCTCTCCGCCCACGGAATGGGTGGATTCTTTCAACGCTTCTATGGCATTCGTGGCGGTCGGATATCCTTTTTCGTGATAAACTCTCAGTGAAAGCACAAGCCTTCGATCGGGACGCTGAATGGAAAAGTTGTTGATGGGGTTGGGCGCTTTGACGGATTTTGCCAACCCAATGAATTTGCCGTTTTCGTCGCTGTAAAGGTTATTGTCGCTCACTGTGTGTTCCAACGCATTCACGGAGAAAACTTCTACGTTTTCAAACATCATGGAAGCAATCAGGGCCGCCGCGGAGAATTCTGAAGTGCCGGCGGAGATGTTAACGTAAATGGGATTTTTGAGACTGTCTTCGTCCTTTCTTTCACATTCCATTATAGAAAACATTGTTTTTAGCATCATCTGAAAATCGTACACCTTTTGGTTGACATCCACAATAGTCAATTGTTTGACAATCTTGTTGATTTCTTCATCTTCGGAATCGACAGAGGGGGCCTTTTCTTCATCTTCGGAGGCAATGTTCTCACACACTCCCTTTTCCAGATCATATTTCATCAGATCCAGATTGAATTTTTCTTCCAAGATTTCTACGACTCTCCGGTAAACCAATTCATACTGGTTGTCCCTGTTGAAATGTATCAAATATGCTTTTGTCGCATCGTAGAATTCTATTGGATCCGTAATCTTCACGGTATCGAAAGTGACGCATGAAATCGATATTCTTTCAATCGGTTTACTTGATGCCTTGTCCGATTTACCTTTCTTCATATTGTATTGCAACAGTTGTGATTTCTTATAACTTTTGTAACAAAAGTAACTCTTATATATATTATAATGACTATAACAACTATAACGTT
>CAZPQO010000114.1:0-3397 GCA_964588745.1 uncultured Methanomassiliicoccales archaeon
CTCGTTCATTTTGTTCCTGAGTTCTTCCCTGAGGGAATCTTCGGAACCGTGGAGATGGCCTTCCGCAACATATCCGCCGTGACCGTCTTTGCGCATGACATATGCGATACCGGCGGAAATTGTCTCCCCTTCGAAACCTCTCATCTGAGCCAGAACACAATGGGTCACGGCCCCCATGGGCATTTTGCGGTTTTCGGTAAGTTTCGCGTTTACGGGTATGACGGAAGATACGCACACCAGATTCTGTTCGCCGATATCCGCGTTCAGCAACGCTACGTCAAAGGCGTTCAGCGAAGAAACGGGACTGGTGGCGGAACCCGATGTGACAAAGAATTCCGAAGGTGTAAGATTCATCACCGAAGTCTATGGACGCTTTCGATTTAACGCTTACCCATACAAATGTTGGTCATAGGGCAGCGCTTCCGCACTGTTTTCCGCATTTTCCCGTGTCTGGGACAGAATGCGTTTTTCCAGTTCCTCGGCTTCCTTGACCAAAGGTTCCGTATCCACGTTTTTGAGTTCGGGGATGACTTTTGCCAACTGTTCCACGATTCCCACGGCGGCACGGGGATCCGGAAGTTTTTGGTCCGCGGGACACAAAAGCGTCACCACGTCCATGTTCCTGTCTTTGCCTTCGAACAGCATGACTCCGGTCAGACCCTTTATCATTCCGTTCTCCAAAGATTCCACGCCGAAAGTCTCGACGATTTCTCTCGCCGCGGGGGTGCTTCCGCAGGCGTACGTGTTGTCCGTATCCGTAAATCTCGGTATCCCTTCTATGCAGATGATTCTCCGGATGCCGTAATCGGCGAACATGTCAAGAAGCTCATCGGTCAGGGTGTAGCACTGCTGAGCGTTGGGCGCGATTTCCGAAGTGACGACCATCAAATCCCCGCAATCGGATTCCGTGACTTCGTCACGGCAGAATCCGTGAACGCGTATCGGAGGATAGGGCTCGCCGTTCATGAGTATGCAGTACGGACTCATGTCTTCGGAAACCATTCCTCTGAAAACCGGCATGTTGAGTTCTTTGATTATGAAGCTGGTCACAATTGAGCCGACAAGACCGACGGTGGGAAATCCGACAACGGCTGTTGCGTTTTTCAAATGTTCTTCGTCGTATCTTATCACTTTCAGCCCGGACATGATATACCGATTACCGCCAATCTATTAATCTATTTCACATAGGGGGCCGCATGGCAGAAATATCCGTCTCGACCACAGACGCGGGAATTCCCGTAATCACAGACCCGATCCCCGGAAGCCGGAGTTCGGGATATATGGTAATGGTCCGCACAGGTTCAAGGGATGAAAGAAAAGAAGTTCAGGGAATATGCCATCTGTTGGAACACGTTGTTTTCAGACAAACCAAAACCCGTTCTTCATACCAGATGTCCAAGGAAATCGAAGGTGCCGGAGGGGAGATGAACGCATTCACCGGGAAAGAGTACACCGGATATTACGGAATAACCATCAACGAAACTTCCGAAGTGGCGATGGAAATGGTTTCCGACATAATCGCAAACCCCCTGATCAACGAAGACGACACCGAGATGGAGAAAAAGATAGTTCTTCAGGAACTCAGTATGGTGAAGAACGATCCCGGATCTTATATTCACGATCTCATCAGCGACACTCTTTGGGAAGGCCAGGAATCCGGACAGGGTCCCGGCGGATTGGAAGAAATCGTTGAAAAACTGACTTATGAAGATCTCCGCAAGTATTACGGAGACAAATACGGAGCCCCGAATCTTTCCGTGTTTGCCGTCGGTGACGTAAACGAGAAGGATGCCGTTTCTTGGGCATCCGAAAAGTTTGACGGAATGAACGGAAAATCGAAACCCTCCCGCACACTTCCCGTGATGCCGAAACCCGGATACAGATTCGTTCCGAACAGTGCGGATCATTATCAGGTCGCTTTGGGATTCCCCGTATGCGAACCTGCGGATTCAGAACACGCGATGCCTCTTTCTCTGCTTTCGGCAACTTTGGGTTCGGGAGTGTCTTCCAGACTTTTCCAGGAAGTAAGAGAGAAAAACGCTCTGGTGTATTCCGTATATTCCTCACACATAAGGTCCACTGATTCCTCCTATCTCGGGATGTTCATGTCTTCCACCTCCGAAAACGTCATCAAATCCGTTGACGCCACATCAAAAGTGATCAAGACTTTCATGAACGAAGGATTCGAGAACGGTGAATTGGGCAGAGTCAAGAGAATGGTGAAAGGCGACGTCATACGCGCTCACGAATCCACCGCTCGCAGAATGAACTCGGTGGCCAGGGATTACATGCTGACCGGAGACCTGTACGTTCTCGAAGACAAGCTTTCGAGCATTGACGCAATCACCGAAGAAGACGTGATGAAATCCGCATCCATAGCCCTGCGCCCGGATTCACTGAACACTGTGATTCTCGGAAAGGACGACGAAGTTCTGAAAAATCCGATTCCGATGGACATCTGAACGGTCAGGACGAACGGAACTGTTCCGCTATGTGGAGAACGGCGTTCACCGCACTCGGAACGGCGGCCTCAATCGCAGGCGTCATGGTTTCGCTCAGAGTCTGAATGTCGGCGGCTTCCACTGCTACGTATTTCACCATCTCGGGCATGGTGCCCGGTTCCACATCGTTTCCGATGGCGAAAGCGGTGGCAAGATTGAAATCGTGGGCGGATGCGGGAACGACGGTGGAATCGAAATCTTCCAGATCGAAAATCATAACCGTACCCGGTTCAACGCTTCCGGTCTGAATGCAATCCACGATAATCACGTAACGGTATCCTTTGACCACGGGAAGAATTTCCAGACCTCCGATGGCTTCCTGACGGGTCTCGACATCGGGAATCTTCATATTTTCGATTTCTTCGGCAATTCTCAACCCAACGGCGTCGTCACACATAATCGGACTTCCCAATCCGATTACGAGAATGATGTCTTTCAGTTTCTCTGTCATTCGGAACGGTGATACCCTTAATCAGGTTAATACCGTTCCGCAGTGCGCAAGGGTTAAAACCGTCAAAGAAATGATTGTAACGTGGAAATCCGTACGGAAACATATCAGGTAATCAACGGAAAGACCGTTACCAACAGACAGTTGGAAGTATTGTCCGCAGTCGGAAAGCACGGCAGCATGACCGCCGCCGCCACGGCGTTGGAGATATCCGTACCTGTTGTCCACAAGTATGTTTCACAGATCGAAAAGGCCGCGGGAGTGCCCATATCGGAATCCACTCCCATGGGAACCCGGCTCACCGAAGCCGGACAGAAAATAGTGGACCTCCACAACGCAACCGAATTGAGATGCAGACACGACAGAAGATTCACGGTCTGCTGCAGCCCGGTCACCGAGGACCTGATGATGTCAGTGCTGTCCGCGTTGAAACTCACCGAAGCCGAAC
>CAZPQO010000115.1:0-3341 GCA_964588745.1 uncultured Methanomassiliicoccales archaeon
TACCACGGCCACAGTTGTATGATATGCGGTTTCAACTTCGAAGAAAGCTACGGAAATCCCGGCAAAGGATTCATTGAGGTGCATCACAAAGTTCCCGTATCTCAGTATGAAGGGGAACTATTCATAGATCCTGTTCAGGACATGACATGTCTATGCTCCAACTATCACCGCATGATTCACCGCAAAAGAAACAAGACTCTTTCAGTCGAAGAACTTCAAGATTACTACGACGAAGCCCAAAAGAAGAAACACAAAAACCAATTATAAGAAACGCTCATTCCTGTAAATTATGGTAGTCATTATCGACGACGACGAATGCATCGGATGCGGAAGATGCGAAGAGGAATGCCCTGTAATTTTCGAAGTCGACACCCAAGGAATTTCTCGAACCAGAAGGCAACCCGAAGAAGACGAAGACGAATGCGTTCAGGCAGCAATTGACGCTTGTCCCGTAAGCGCGATTTCGATAGAGTGAATCTCACAGAATCAGTATCTGATATTGTCGAATTCCCGGTCCGCCCTGAACTTTATGTTCCGGTCTTCCAGTATCTTCAGCAACGTCTTTACGTGGACTCCCAGCCCCACGTTGAGGAATTGATTCTCAACCACGGTTTTCCCTTCATATTCGACGGCGGGTTGGAATCCAAGGGGTAAATGGGCCGTCTGCACCTGAATGCCGCATATTCTGCATTCTCTGTCGTATATCGGTCCTCCGGACTGTCCTCTGAGTCCCGGTGTGGAGGTTTCGACGTACAGCATATCATAATTCCCGTCTTTGCTCTTGCCTTTGTACACGTTCCTTGTGTGCATCCCTTCGTTGGGAAACAGCAGCATGGGAAAAACGCCTTTTTGAATTTTGAAAGATTCCATTTCTTCATCGAAATCGGAAACCACATCCGTGAAAGGGAAACCCAAACGGCATAAGCTTGTTCCGGGTCTCAGCGCTTCGGGATCTTTGAACACCGGATACTCTTTCACCCAAGCGGGATCGAAAGGTTCCAATTTGCCGATGGCGATGTCAATCTGTCTGTTGACGTATACGTTTGTCAGGTAGACGCCGTCCCAACCCCACCAGAAGGAATGGTTAATCAGATCGGAGGAGTCGTAATCTTTCTTTTTTGAATCCGAATGAAATTTCACGAACTTGTCATAAAGATGGCCCGCGGTTATTATCCATCCTTCATCGTTTATCACTAAGAAAGTACCGCATGACGCTTCCACCGTACCGTCCCTGCGACGGGTGGATATGATTACCGGCCGTACGAACTTGGATGCTCTACTGCAGGCGTCCGCGAACATAAGATAAAGATAGGTTTTATCCGTATAATGAATTTGCTTTCTTTTGAGTTAATTTTTTATTCCTTCCGTCACTCACTGAATCATGCGCGATGAGGACGTAAGAGTCGTAAGGGACTTCGAACCTGATCTTATGGACGGGGAAGGATACGAAGGAATCTTCCGTAAATCCGACCGTAAGGAACGTTTCGAAATGCTGAAGAAAAGACTGATGCACGATGCCGAAGTTTTCCTTGAGAAAGACGACCCGGACATTATGATTGATTTGATCGAGGTTGCGTACGCTCTGAGCGCTCTGATGGGTTATCCCGAGGAAGAGATGGTCCGGATGAGGAAAATCGTCAAGAAAGACCGCGGCGGGTACACCAGAGGGTTCATCTTCGAACCCGAGGTTTGATTTTTTATAAAATATGTTTAAGAAACCTTCTTGGCGACTGTGTCGCCAAGAAAGTCGTTTGTTCGGTAATCAGCGCCGGTTCATATCCAAAAAGTCGGATAACTGCGTTACCAGACCTTTGAGATCTAGAACTTCTGTGCGGAGCATTCCCATCTGTGTTCTGAGGGACGAGATATCCTTTTTTATATCATCCAATTCAGTATCAGAAACCTGAGCGGGTTCTTCCTGCGCTTCCGTTTCTTTCTCGATGGCTCTGGACTGTTCGATAAGGTCGGCACGTCTGGCTTTCAATGATTCGATGGACATTTCCAGTTTTTTGCATTCGGCGTCGTTGCCGTTAAGCTGGGCGTTGACCAGTTCATGGTCCAATTCGGCAATCTCGAGGTTTATGTTAGTGATCTGAGCCAACGGGTGCTCGCATGACATTCTCGGTGCTTCCTCGGCCACGTCATCGTCCTCTATGTAAGCCGGTTCGAAATCTTTGATGTCGAGGGGCGGTGCAAGGCATTCGGCCTTGAAGGTCGCAAGGTATTCTCCCAATCCACCTTCAATGTAGGTGGTCTCGATCTCAACCTGTCTTTCTGAAAGCATTTCGTATTCTTCCTTTGCCTCTTTCAACTCGTCACCGGTGATTTTGCCGGCGTCCATATTTTTCTTGAGGTAGTTGAGTCTGGACCAGATAAACCTCAGTTCACGGTCGTATTTACATGTTGAAAATGTCATTTCTGTGAATTTCTCCTTTGTTGTTCAGCAACTTGGCATATCAAATCGGAGTTATAAGACTTGTTTATCTTCGGATGTATCGGATGAAGACTCCTTCGCGCGATATAAGATATAGGGCGTGTTCCTTAAATCATGTCTTCGAAAAGGCCCGATTCGATTGCGATCGACCCTATATCAATCAACAAATCTTCATCACTGAGGGCTATTTTTCTCAGTTTTTTATCCGTCAGTATACGTTTACCCAAGTGTAAGCACATACCCACTACGACTTCTTTATGGTAAACATCCAACACTTCCGTCACTTCTCCGTAGAAAAATAGGTCCTCACCATCCAGAGCGGAATAGTAATCTTTAAGAATATTTTCCAAATCAGGCCCCAATTCAGAAACCTCCTCACATTCCGGAAGCACGCATCGCCCTTCCACAAGATACAACAAGGCAGATCCGCATGTCGCTATTTCGTACTTTACGAAGGTTATCACGTTGTTGTATCTGCTCTTCAACTCTTCGGAGTCGGTTTCTGAAATCATCTCTTTGAATCGGTTCACGTCTCTTTCTTTGCGTTCGATCGCAGATTTCAATATATCTATAATTTCTGTCTCATTCTCGGCACGCTTTTCGTCCATATCATCGTACATATTTGCGCCTCATTGCGGATATTGGCAAAAAATCCGTATTTCTGAACAGAACCCTGAATAAGTGACCTGTTCAACAACGCAACACGGATTCGTACGTATATTAATGAGTGTCCACACCGTTTCAATTTCTCAAAAATTAATTGGGTTTACAGCCCCTATGTTCAGATGAAACCATGGATTCCGAACATGGAGTAATCTGCATACCGATTATCTGCATTACCTCACGATATCGCCAAAACTTCCGAACCGGCCCGATTTGAACGCCATCTGTCCTGTTCCGATCAATA
>CAZPQO010000116.1:0-3338 GCA_964588745.1 uncultured Methanomassiliicoccales archaeon
TCCGGACCTTTCCGGCACGGATAAAGATTTCAAAGAAGGAACACAATCGGAAACTCAAACACAGACGGGAAATCAGAATGATTGACGGTTCGGCATCAGATAAGAAAATACTCGTTCAGTCCACATTGATGGAAAGCGCACAGTGCTCCATTCTGTCGGATGAAGAGGATTCGCACATCGTATACACAATAGGTTACGAAGGCCGCACACCGGATGATTTCATCGACATATTGAAATGTCACAGGATTCAACGGCTGATAGACGTGAGAGAACGGGCGCTGAGCCGGAAAAAGGGATTTTCCAAAACCGCATTGGCCCGGCGTCTTGAAGAAGAAGGCATAGAATACATACATCTCCGATCTCTGGGAGCTCCCCTCGAAATAAGGCATGAGTACAAGAACGGAGGATCGCGGAAAGTGTTTTTTGAAAAATACGGAAAACACATCGATGAGGAAGTTCCGGAAGAATTCGATCTTCTGAAAAACCGAATTTCGGAAAAAACATCCGTTTTGATGTGTTTCGAACTTTCATACCTTCAATGTCACAGAAAGATTCTGGCTGAAAAACTCGAAGATTCGGGATTCAGAGTAAAACATCTGTGAGGAGACTCTTCACATCATCATCCGGTATGCAAGAGAATGCGGATACCGGAAAGAATCATTCTGATTTTTTTCTCGACTCCCATTTCTGATGTTTTAATCCATTTTTGTCATTATAGAGTAAGTAAACCCGATTATCCGTCACAATTATCGATTCGGATAACCAACAATTTCGCATATAATGTATATATTTGTACAACAATGTACTTAAATATATATACAGTGAACATAATGATACTATTATGACGTTACCTAAAGACATACGCACAAGTCTCGGCGTCGAGGAGACTCCGAAAAAATGGTATAATTTGGCCGCAGACCTTCCCAAACCGGTACTGCCCCCTTTGAATCCAAAAACGGAAGAGCCCGTCAGCCCGGAAGATCTGTCTGCGCTGTTCTGCAAAGACATAATCAAACAGGAGATGTCCACAGAACGGTACATAGACATCCCGGAAGAGGTCAGGGACAATCTGGTACATCTTCTCCGTCCTTCGGTATTGCAGAGAGCGTACCGTTTGGAGAAGCATCTCAAGACTCCCGCGAAGATATATTTCAAACGTGAGGACATGAGTCCTCTGGGAAGTCACAAGGGAAACACCGCCGTGGCTCAGGCATATTACAATGCGGAGGCGGGAATGCACACTCTTACCACGGAAACCGGGGCGGGGCAGTGGGGAACCGCGTTGGCGGCTTCCTGCAACATGTTCGACATCAACGCCACGGTGTTCATGGTCCGCGGAAGTTACGACCACAAACCTTCGAGAAAAATAATAACCGAGCTTTACGGAGGAACGATTTACCCCTCACCGTCGGTTCACACCGAATACGGAAAGGAGTATCTGAAGAAACATCCGGATTCCGTCGGTTCTCTGGGTATAGCCATATCCGAAGCCTGTGAACTGGCTTTCAAAGATCCAGGAACCTGTTACGCTTTGGGAAGCGTACTGAATCACGTTATGATGCATCAGACCGTGATAGGGTTGGAAACCATCGAACAGATGAAGAAAGCCGAAATCGAACCCGATCTGATGATCGGTTGCGTGGGCGGCGGTTCCAATTTCGCGGGTTTCACTTTCCCGATGATTGCCGAGAAGATAAAGGGAAACACCGAATGCGAGTTCCTTGCCGTCGAATCAAAAGCCGCTCCCAGCATAACCGAGGGAGAATACCGGTATGATTTGGGCGACACGGGAGGATTCACGCCGTTGCTGATGATGCACACTGTGGGGCACGATTTCATCCCGCCGTCGGTTCACGCCGGAGGTCTGAGGTATCACGGAATGTCTCCTTTGGTTTCCGCGGCGGTCGAACAGGGATTCGTCAAAGCCACATCCTACGATCAGCTGGAAACCTTCGAGGCGGGGGAAATGTTCGCAAGGGTCGAAGGCATTATCCCGGCTCCCGAATCCAACCATGCCATCAGGGCCGCAATCGACGAGGCTCTGAACTGTCGCAAGACCGGAGAAGAAAAGACAATAGTGTTCTGTCTTTCCGGACACGGGTTCCTGGACCTGAGCGGTTATTCGGAATATCATGACGGAACAATGGCTTCATCCTCCTGATTCCGGGAATTAAACATCTTCCTTCATTTTTCAGATATTAATAAATAGAAACTCAAAGTACAAAGGTACATGCCCGGCGAACTTGTGGGAGATACCGTTACGGTGGCCGATCAGAAAGAGGCCGGTCAGCTTTACAACAAGGGCAATTACGGTTATCCCATGAAAGGCGGAGGATCCGAACTGGATCTTTCCGAGGCTCTGTATCTGGTTGAGAGCAATCGTCTTCTGGTCATGCGAAAAGGGAAAGAAGTTTCCTTTGACGAACTTTTCAGGGAAGCCTCGAAAACCGTGGATTCCTTCGACGTCAAATATCAGGTTTACAGGGATATGAGATCCCGGGGATTCGTAGTCAAAACAAGAACGGGTTCTTTCGACATGGCGGTTTATCCCCGAGGAAAAACCGTCAGCAATTCCCGTCCTCAGTTCATGGTCCGCGCAGTGTCGGAGAGAATGGAATTGGATATTGCGGATTTCTCTTCCGAGATTATGAAAATCAAAGATCAGGGATACGAGATTCTTTACGGCGTGGGCGATGAGGAAGGAGACGTCACGTACTACAGGATGTCCGTGAGACATCCCGAAGGTTCCGTGTTTCCCGGTGAAAGGGACAGAGTCGCCAAGGGTACTCTGATCAGTGACAGAGTTTTCGTTTCCGATGCGGAAGACAGAGAAGTTCTGAAAAACGCGGGATATTTCGGCAAGGACGTGGGGGAGATGTATCAGCTTTCCCTGATTGAAAGCAGGTATCTCCTTGAGAAAGGATTGTTGGACGTTTTCGATAACCGCGGAAACAAACTGAGCGTTGAAAGCATGCGGCCCTCCGGTGAAGACGAGGATTTGTCGTTAAGAACGTCTGCATACTTTGATTTGAGATCCAGGGGACTCGTTGTTAAAACAGGATTCAAATACGGAACCCATTTCAGAGTTTACGAAGGATCGCCCGACGATTCCCACGCAAAATATCTGGTGCATGCGGTATCCGCTTCGAATGTCGCGACCTGGCCGGAAATCTCACGTACCGTGAGATTGTCCGGAGGGGTCAAGAAAGATATTCTGTTCTGCAGAATAGGCGACAAAACAGAATATTATGAGTTTAAGTGGTTTAGACCCTGAAAAATAGATTTCAGAGCTGGATGTCGATTCCCAACTTGTCGGTGAGTTCTTTGTACCTGTTTCT
>CAZPQO010000117.1:0-3251 GCA_964588745.1 uncultured Methanomassiliicoccales archaeon
GAGAGCGAAGAGTGAAATGACCGTGGATTTCGGCCGCAAGGCAGTCGAACTCGCAAGATTGGCGGCGGAAGCCGAAACCGAAGGGATAAGCGAGGATCCTCCGATACCGGAAGAATTCGGAGAGCCGTCAGGCGTCTTCGTGACGATAAATCAGTATCCTTCCGGGGATCTGAGGGGTTGCATAGGATATCCTGAACCCTTTTTCACTTTGGGTGAGGCCATAGTGCAATCCGCCCGTTCCGCCTGTCATGACCCCCGGTTCCCTTCGCTGACATCGGCCGAAGCCAAAGAATGTGTTTTCGAAGTAACGGTATTGACCCCTCCGGAGCAAATCGACTATTCGACCCCCGAAGATCTGATTGATAAAATCGAAGTCGGGAAGGACGGATTGATAATATCGTACAGAGGCCGCAGAGGACTTCTGCTTCCTCAGGTTCCTGTGGAATGGGGTTGGGACGCAGTTCGATATCTTGAACAACTTTCCGTGAAAGCGGGTTTGCCGCCCGATATCTGGAGGAAAGAAAGAGTTACCGTGGAGAAGTTCAGCGGAACCATATTCGCGGAAACGTCTCCGTACGGTGAAATTACCGAGAAGTGATTTCCGATGAAGTCGGATTTGATTGTCAGCGGGAGAGCATTCATCGACGGTGAATTGAAAGAAGTCGAAATCGGAGTAAAAAACGGAAAGATATCATATATCGGTCCGACGGCGATCGGAAGCGAAGAACGCATAATCGCGGACCGCGACAGCATTATTCTTCCCGGAGGGATAGACCCCCATGTTCATTTCAGAGATCCCGGACTCACACATAAGGAAGATTTTGAAACAGGCTCCAAATCCGCAATATACGGAGGAATAACCTGTGTGTTGGATATGCCCAATACGGATCCGCAGACCGTTGACAAAAGTTCCCTTATTGAAAAAAAAGAACATCTGAAAGGACGTTCATACTGCGATTTCGGATTGATGGTCGCAATTACGGAAAAAGGAATCCCCTCTGAAGTTGCCGATTTGGCCGCCGGATACAAACTGTATATGGGTTCCACCACAGGGAATATGTTGGTCAACGATGACGCAATAATCGAAAACAAAGTCCGTGAAGTCATCAGAACAGGCAAGGTTCTTAGCGTTCACGCCGAAGATGAAAACATGATTTCGGATAAACGCGAACACAATTGCACCGACCACCGCATGAACCGACCCTCATCCGCCGAGCGGAACGCAATTCTTAAACTCAGCGGATTCAAGAATGAAAAAATCAACATATGCCACACTTCGACTCCCGAAGGACTGGAACTTGCGAATTCTTTGGGATTCACGTCCGAAGTGACAATGCATCATTTGCTGTTCAGTTCGGACGGATGTTCCGACGGGAAAATGAAAGTCAACCCTCCTCTCAGGGAAACATCCGTGAAAGACGCTTTGTTCAAAGTTTTCAAGGACGGGAAAGGGACGATGTTCGGCAGCGATCACGCTCCTCATACCATCGATGAAAAAAATCAGGAATTCGGCGATGCGCCCTGCGGAATCCCGGGAGTGGAGACGACATGGCCGATTCTTATGAACATGGTCCGTACGGGATCGTTTTCTCTGACCCGTGCGGTGGATATGTGTTCCACCGCCCCCGCAAAGATTTTCGGAATGAACAAGGGAAGCATAGAAGTGGGAAAAGATGCGGATTTCGCCATATTCAACCTGAATAAAAGTACAAAAATCGATGAAAAGAAACTGCACAGCAAAGCCGGGCAAACTCCCTTTGAAGGATTTGACGCGGTGTTTCCCGAAACCGTTATATTGGGGGGCAAAGTGCAACTTCGTGACGGAGAATTCTGCGGAGAACCTGTGGGAGTTGACTTGTTTGACCGATTATGAAGTCGATTATTCGGAAGTGAAGGGCAAATTCGTGGATTGCCACCCGGAATGCGGAATGTGCTGCCTGTGTCAGCCCGAAGTTTTGCCGGAAGAGATGGAATTTTTTGAAATCAATCATCCTTACGCTTTGGTAAAGGCCAGACATCCCGACGATCATACGGCTCTGGCGCTTAAGAAAGGCAGAGGTTCCTGTATTTTCCTCAATAACCGGAAATGCGACATTTACAAAAACCGTCCGGCGTTCTGCAGACAGTATCCCTTTTACATATACGTGGGAGAAAAAGTCTCCGTCGAGCTGGATCTCTCCTGCAGAGGGGCCTGGGACGGAAAAGATTCCGATGCGGAAAAAGAAGCCAGAGCGTTGGTGGAAAATGCACGCCCCAGAATCGAATCCGTATTGGAGTTTTCCAAGTCGATATATCGTGAGTTTTATGACAATTGCATATCGGCGGGCGTGATGGGCGATACAACGGAAATCCGAAGTTCCGTTGCCGTATCATTGTCCAAATTCACGGATCCGGCACAACTCAGCAGGATATTGGACCTGTCCGAATCCTTCGAAGCGGTTTCGGTTCTTGACGTAAAACCGGATCCGGAAACAGATTTTGATTTTCTTGATGAAGCGGCACGCTCGGCGTCCATGGGCTCAATGTCCACCGAAGACCCTCTCAGCATGCCGATATACTGCGACGGGGAATGGAATTGGAATATTTTCATGGCCGACGGCGACAGCATCGAATGGGCAGTAATGGACGATGAGGGAGAAATTCATCACAAAGCCTTTGCGCCGTCTTCCGAAATACCCCTCAAACCTTTGGAAGAAGGGGGAAGGGACGTTTTGGCCAGATACGTGTCATTGCTGAACAGAAGAGAAAGTTTCATGGGAAGCGTGTTCAACAGCATGGACGTCTTCGGATACGAAGATCACATGTCCAACGCATACTACGGCACTCTCGCGGTATCGGTTCTGGATTTGCTTTGGAGGGCTTCCATGCTGGATCGTTTCATGGGAACCGGAATGGGTGCCGAAGGAATCAAAGAAGCAATAATATTCTATGACATGGACCGCTTGGACGCTCCGTCCATAGGTTCGTTTGTATGAGCATATACGCGTGCGTATAACAAACCTTAAAATAGTAAACCCCTCATGAGAGATTTGGTGACCTTAATGAAAAAACCATTGTCTGTCTTGGAAAAATCGGTAAACAACAACGTTATCGTAGTTCTGAGGGGCAAGAGAGAATTCAGGGGAGTTCTTGACGGACACGACCAATTCATGAACGTGGTTCTGAAGAACGCCGAAGAACTCTTGGAAGGTCAGCCTGTCGCCAAGCACAAAATGGCAGTGGTGCGCGGAGACAATATAATTTACATTTCG
>CAZPQO010000118.1:0-3135 GCA_964588745.1 uncultured Methanomassiliicoccales archaeon
CCGGGTATGGGATGACGCTGGGTTATCGATGAAGCCAGAGTCTCCATTGTATCCAAATCTATCACCTGACAGCGTAAACCGCTTGTCCCTATGTCCAATGCAATACAGTATCTCGTCATTTTCCGCCTTCCTTCACCTTTTGGATGAAACCACACATTTG
The DNA here is from genome assembly GCA_964588745.1 of uncultured Methanomassiliicoccales archaeon. GTDB lineage: Archaea > Thermoplasmatota > Thermoplasmata > Methanomassiliicoccales > Methanomethylophilaceae > VadinCA11. Next base: position 161 of record CAZPQO010000118.1, read on the forward strand.
GCCGCCATAACAGCGGTGCCTATATTGAGTGGGTCATGTATTATTATATCGGATTTTCTCTCGCCCTCGGCATCGAAACTGTAGGGAATTCCCATCGAAGAAATCACCGCTCCTTCAACAATCAATTTTCCGGGTATCAATCCGGGGGATGCGTCCAAAATATACTTGTGGGCTGATATTCCCTCGCTTACGTCAAGAATCGGGGTTGCTCCGTATTTCGATGCGACTTCCTCCGCCTTTTTGGAATTGATGTCGGTGACACTGACCTTCGCTCCTTTCGAAGTCAGTATGCGCACGGCTTCGGAACCTACTCTCCCGGCGCCCACCACCAATACGTTTTTGCCTATCAGCCCGCCTGCGGCAACGTCCAACGCCTCGGAATACCCCGCGGCGGTGGAAGACACGTTTTCAGAATAAAATCCCGTAATCGCGTTGTAAGCAAGGAAACGTCGATCGTCGGCTATGAACAACAGATCCGCCCCTTTTTCCAACGCTTCGTAAATTCCGTCCACGTCCGGTTCGGAAGTGACGAAACATCTGAATCCCATCTCTTCCAAAATAGCTTTGACACTGAGCGAAAAACCTCCGATTACGCCCAACCCGGCAGTGATGGGCACCGAGGCAACAAAATATTCCGAAAAATCATATTCGTCGGGATTCTCGCCGATTGCCTTGAAGGCCAGTGTTTTCAGATCCATTCCGATCTGTTCTTTCAGTTTTTCACTTCGTTCCCTGGCGTTTGCAGGCAAATCAACTATCATTTCCTCTGTGAGTCTTGTCATTAAACCATCTCCGGACCGAGATCTGAAAACTTCTTGACCCCGGCCTCTCCGATAATACGGTCAAGAACCGACAGACGTTGCTTCTCGGCTTCTTTCATATCACGGCCTTTTGTGATCACCGTCGCCCTCCATTCGGTTTTTCCCGGTTCGTAATCGGTAATCATTTTGTAAGAACCGAACAGGCCCGATAAAATCCTTGGATTGTTCACGCGTCCGAATTCTTTCTCTCCGCAGGTGTTCAGAACACCGTCCTTGAACACATAATGTTCATAAATTCCGGCTCTGCGGTAACCGGTTTTGGAATTTTTGATTCCGAGCTTACATCCGATGAATTCCTCCAACAGGTTTATCCCCGTGCCGGCTTCCACCGCCGCGGGAGTCTGGCTGGGGATCCTCGCATCGATCTCCAGGACCCTCAGGCCGTTGGCCGAATCGATGGCTTCCATGTCCATAAGCGCGCTGAGTCCGATGGATTCCGCGGTTTTTCTGCAAACGTCCCGGAACAGTCGGTCATTTTCGGGAGAAAGAATGTCCGGCGCGCATCTGACCATCTTGCAGTCGTAATCGCAGTCGAGCACCACTTCCGTGGCGGCATAGGATCGGGCTTTCTCTCCGTCTCCGATTGCTTCTATGGAAACGCTTTTTCCCGAGACGAATTCTTGTACGATCGGCACATCCTTCAGTTCGGCGACTTTCGTCAAAGCCTTTTGCCGTTCATATTCATTCTTTACTGCGGTTACGCCGATACTTCCGCTCTGACAGGAAGGTTTGACGATTGCGGGGAAACCGCATTCCGGCCACGGCAAGGGCAAAGGAACTCCTGCCTCAGCCATGAATGCGTTGGACCGTTCCTTCGAACAGGAAATATCGTACGCTTTCAAATCGAAAAGAAAAGGGATTTCCGCTTCTTTGAGACTGCTGTCAAGGATACCGAGAAGATCTCTTTCCTCACAGGCGGGAAGGACCGCGTCACAGTCTCCGAAAATTCTCAATGCGGGATCGATATCCTTCGTCGGATCCAGAATATAGGTTTCGTCCGCAATCGAAAGGGCCGGAGCATTGGATTTTCTGTCGATGACTGCAGTTTCAATTCCCGCCGCCGTCGCAAGGTAAACCGCTTCCATGCCCTGAAGAGCCCCACCCACTATCGCGAGTCTCATTCTAACAACCGCCCATCCCCTTTCTCTTGGTTTCCATCATCTCTTGGAACTCCTCATTGGTGGCAGGTCTCTTTCCTATGCTTCTCAGAATCTTGAAAACGTGTTCGACCGAACGGTGTCCCGTATCGATATCCAATTCGTGCTGAGCCACACCCGCAAGTTTCCTGTTGGGCGGTACGATGGACGTGATAAGGTTGGCTCCCGCGTTGATTCTGTCCACCATGCCCGAAATCCCTTCCACATCCAACGTGGCAGGGATTATTTTGTCGGGATACATGATTCTCATTATGGCTATCGCAAGCAATTCGTCGGTGGAATCCGGGGCATTCATGCCGCTCATGGGCGTTCCGTCCTGTGGGACGAAGGTCATGGCACGGATCTGATCGCATCCCTGAGGACCCATCCTTATGACGAAATCCGCTTTGTCCTCCACGGTTTCTCCGAGTCCGGTCATCATTCCGTCTTCGGTCAGCATACCGGCTTCTTTGGCCCATTTCCTGACGTCCATGCGGGTCTGATAGTCCTGTTTGACTCTGAGCTTGGCGAACAGTTCGGGATTGTAAGTTTCCTGATAACAGGCGTAGAAATCCGCGCCGGCTTCCCTCATTTTGGGGAAAACTTCTTTGGGAACCGCCCCGGGAGAAACCATTATTCCGATGTCCACGGCTTCCCTGACCGCCTTTATGATTTTCAAAAGTTCGGCACATTCGTCCTTCAACATCACGGGATCTTCCCCCATGGTAAGATCCACAAGATTGATTCCCGCATCGCAGAGATTCTTTGACAGTTCCACAATCTCCTCGAGGGATTTTCTGTATCTCTCCAAACCGCTGGTTTTTCTGAAGTAACAGAAAGAACAGTCATTTCTGCAATAAGTGGAGAAGTATACGAAGCCGTAAGTGAATATTTTGTCCCCGTATTCTCTGTCACGTATCTTTCTTGCGGTTTCGAACAGGAGTTCCCGTTCTTTCGGGTCAGCGTTGAAGAGTCTTACAACATCGTTCCGGGTAAGCTCTTCCCCGGCGGCCGACCT
>CAZPQO010000119.1:0-3085 GCA_964588745.1 uncultured Methanomassiliicoccales archaeon
TGTCCATGGAATCCAAAGCTTTTGCGATATTGAGTCCCACGGCATTCGCCCCCATAATTACGAATTCCTCGTTCTCTCTACCGGCCCCCATCATTTTGTTGAACAATCCTATTCCCTCTTCGTTGCCGATTACGGATATGCGATCGTCAGGAAGAATCACAGTGGTTTCCACGTTGGTGATGACTTCCTCATCCCTGTAGATGCAGACGATGTTGCAGGTTTCCGGAATCTCGAGGTTCATGCCGGCTTTACCGACAATATCGTGACCGTCGACTATCTTAAATGTGGCTATGGCCAGATCCAGAAAATGCGTTGATTCGTAATCGACTGCATTTTCCAAAATCGCCAGTTTGAACATTTTTTTGAAAATGATGACTTCCGGAGAAATTATCATGTCCACCCCCATTCCGTTTTCTTCAGAAGTGTCAATGATATAATCCTGATTCTTCACTGTCGCAACAGTCCGGATGGAGGGCTTGTGTTTTTTGCAAATGATACATGCAAACAGGTTGAGTCCGTCTTCCGGGAGGGTGGCGACAACAAGTTCGGCATCATGTTCATCGATAACGGATTCCAGAATCTTAGGATTGGTTCCATCCTCATACAGCACAGACACATTTAACAGATCTTTAACGGAATCTGCCTTGGTTCTGTCATTTTCCACAACAAGAACGTTATGGCCTTCCGCCAAAACCTCGGCGGAAGTAAATCCCACGTTGCCGGCGCCTATGATTATTATGTTCATCAGTTACACCTCTCGTACATTGTGAATTATACGGACGTCCTTGCCTGTCATCGAACATAAAGATGTAAACCTTTGTCGTATGACCGTCGAGATTGCAATTCCGTTCGGAATAATTGTGCTACAGGATACTTCTTTCGGTAAATTATTAATCGTACGGCTCTCTCATATCATTTATGACTGATACTGACAGAGCTTTCTGCACAAGCTGCGGAGCACTCTTGCATCCTGACTCGACATTTTGCCAGGAATGCGGTTCTCCCGTTTCGGGACCCGACAAGATATATTCCGAAGGACCGGGATACGTCCCCAGAACCTTTGACAGGCATCAACAGACATATATTATGATGAAAGCGGAAAACAGGCTCAGACTAATCCGTTTTCTGATGATAGGATACCTGATTATCGGGTCGTTAGTCGCGATTGCCGGGATATTTTACGAATCGTTTTTGGAATCCATACCTCTCAACGACCCCGATTATGAAAAACTTCTCGGGCCCAATTATTACGATGATATGCTTGCTTTGACGGGCTACATGAATCAGCTCGGAATGATTTTCGCTCTTTCCGTCCTTATGATACTCGGAAGCCTGATTCTGAACTTCATGAAAAGACACCACACAATCTCCTTGGCGCTGTGTGCCTTCGGCTCCCTGGTTTTATTGTTCACATTGTCTCTGGACAGTGCTCTGTTTACCATAATAGGGCTGGGCGTCGCGTATCTTCTGTATACGGCAAAAGCTGCGTTTATAGATTGAAATATTAATGTGGCCGGTTGCATTCGCAGTATTCAGCTGAATGCTCCGGTCACATATTCCACAGTCAATTTGTTTTTGGAATTGTTGAATATCTGATCGGTTTCTCCGAATTCCTCAAGTTTTCCCATATACATGAATCCGGTGTAATGGGCAATGCGCATGGCCTGTTGCATGTTGTGGGTGACCATAACCACGGTATAATCTTTGGCCAATTCCACGGCCAACTCTTCTATTTTTTTGGTTGCTATGGGATCCAGAGCCGATGTGGGTTCATCCATGAGCAAAACGTCGGGGTTTATCGACAAAGCCCGTGCGATGCAAAGTCTCTGTTGCTGACCGCCGGACATGTTCATCGCATACGAATCCAATCGGTCTTTAACATCATTCCACAATGCGGCTTTTCTGAGTGAATCTTCAACAATCTTGTCCAATTCCGCCCTGTTTTTTATTCCGTGTATTTTGGGACCGTATGTGATGTTGTCCCTTATTGTCATGGGAAACGGATTCGGACTTTGAAATATCATTCCTATGTTCGATCGGACTTCCAAAATATCCACGTCGGGGTCGTAAATGTTTTTACCGCGGTATTCCACAGTGCCTTCCACCCTCGTCCCGTCAACCAAATCGTTCATACGGTTCAGCGTTTTCAACAGAGTGGACTTTCCGCAACCGGAAGGCCCTATCAATGCGGTTATTTTGTTTCTGGCAATCGGCATATTGACGTTGAACAGAGCCCGTTTCTCCCCATACCAGAGGCTCAGGTTTTTTACGTTGATTGCCAAGTCGATGTTTTCCATTTTGTAATCACCATCTGTTGTGTTTTGAATAATGATATCTTACCAATGACGCCAACAGGAACATGAACAAAACAATTCCCATCAGAATCAATGCGGTTCCGTACGTGTTCGTTATCGCCTGCGGCACATCCATCGCCAAATAATACAGATGATATGATAAAGACATCACCGGTTCGAACAATGAAATCGAAGTTGTGGAACGTATTGCCACAGCGGCCGTGAACATAATCGGCGCCGTTTCCCCTGCGGTGCGGCCGAGACTGAGAATCAATCCCGTTATGACTCCCCCCAATGCGGCGGGCAGGACAACTTTGTAAATCGCCTGCCATTTACTGGAGCCCATGGCCATCGACGCCTGCATCAGATTTGCGGGAACTGCGCGGACGGCCTCTTCCGTGGTTTTGATAATTACCGGAAGAACCATCAATGCCAATGTGAACGCTCCCGCTATAAGCGAATAACCCCAACCGAAAGCCAAAACGAACACGGACATTCCGAACAGTCCGAATACGATGGAGGGCGTTCCGTTCAAAGCGTCCACGGCCTGACGGACGATGCTCGTGAACCTTCCTTCTTTTGCATAAAGTGCGAGATATATCCCCGCCCCGATTCCCACCGGGAATGATATCAACGATGACAGCCCCACAAGCTGACCGGTACCGACGATGGCGGGCCAGATTCCGCCCTCTTCACCTTTGGCCCTGGGAGCTTCGAATATGAATTCGAGAGACATCCCGTTTCCAATGGCGTCAATACCGCGATGAGAACCTGGCTGTATCTTCCCCCGG
>CAZPQO010000120.1:0-3081 GCA_964588745.1 uncultured Methanomassiliicoccales archaeon
TGTCCAAAAGATCCGCGTAAACAAGACGGGATCTGACGGATTCGCCTTCCGCCTTAGGAATCCGGATGCATCGTGGCATATTCATCGTCTTCAATGATCTCCTCGGGAGCTCCGGAGAATTTGACCAACGCATAAGATTCCATGAAATGCAGGTGACCGGGGAGCACGAGAGTGCTCAGCGGTTCCCCGACATCCGTTTTGAGAAGATCTCTCGGGTATCCGGTGACGATCTTTTCATTGGGAGATCCGAGTTGGGATGCCACGCAGATTACGGTATCGTCATCAATCAGGCCTTCGCCCCATTCCTCTTCACTGTCCAGCAACCATTCGATTGCGTCATGGGCAGTCATGTAAATTCCTTCCGGTTCCCTGATGTCCAAAAGAAGCATTGTGTGCAGACCGAGCTTCTTGTTCTCCATGATGTGGTCATAGGGGGATTTGGGACGGTAGTTTCTTTCGTAAATCGGCAGAGTTACGGTGCGTCCGAATTTGTAAGGCTGCAGTCCCAAAGCCGCGGGGCATGCGACGAAAACGGAAACCCCGTAGCACATTCTGACGGGTATGTTCTCTTCGTAGGCCTGAATGCGCAGATCGACGTGAGTGGTTGCCATCATCGTGTCTCCGGCGGTGACGAAACCGACCCTCATCTTTTTGGCATCCTCTATTATCTCAAACTCCTCCTCGACCTGTGCGCGCTGAAGAAGTTCTATGGGTTTGTCGATAAGGTCTTCAAGCTCGCTCATTTCGGTGCCTATCAATTTGGAAGTGTAGAATTCGGCGTATATCTTGTCACATTCCTTCAAAGCTTTCAACGCTTCTATGGTCATTCCGTCCGTACCGCTCATTCCGAGTCCCACGAACACCAATTCGGAAGTCATGAAACTTGCAGTACGCTTGTCTGATTAAATGGTTACTAAAGACGTTAAAAATCGTAACGGAGTTTCATTGAGGGTTGATTTAACGTTGCAATGGAAAAAGAAAAAGAAGAATCCCGGCGGATGCCGGGAAATTAGTTTTAAAGCAGTGTGCAGAGAGCGTCGACCGCCCAACAGCCCTTGCCCTTCTTGTCCACCATGACCGGGTTGATTTCCAGTTCATGGATTTCGGGATTTTCAAGTGCTATGAGAGCGATTCTCTTGATGACGTCCTTGATTGCATCGATATCCGAAGGCTCGGTGCCTCTGGCACCGGACAGGAGTGAGTATGCCTTGGTGGATTCGATCATGTGGTTCATCTGCTCTTCCGTCATGGTTGCGTGAGCCTGCGAAATCTCCGCCATAATCTCGACGAATATTCCTCCGAGACCGAAGGATACCACGGGACCGAACTGCTCATCGCGAATCATGGACAGGATGATTTCCTCTCCGGATACCATCTGCTGAACGGATACTCCGTCCAATCTCGCGTCGGGCATGGCGTTCTTGCAGGAGGCCATGATTTTCTCGTAAGCTTCTTTGGCTTCCTGGTCGTTCTTGACTCCGACCACCACACCGCCCACGTCAGTCTTGTGCGCAATGTCGGGAGACAGAATTTTCATGACAACGGGGTAACCGATTCTCGAGCTTTCCTTGACCGCGTCTTCGGCGGTTACGACGGAAGCCTCTCCGGGAATGGGTATTCCGTAAGCCTGGAAAATCTTCTTGCCTTCATTCTCGGTGAGAGCCTTTCTGTCTTCCTTCTTGGCTTCCGCAAGAATTTCCAACACTGCTTCTCTTCCGTTCTTGACGGCGGGGAACTTGATCGGAGTCTTGGGGATTTCTCCGCGAACGGTGAATCCTCTGAGGATGTCCAAAGCCCGCACGGCCCTGTCAGGCGTGGGGAAGGCAGGAATTTTGCCTTCTCTGAGGATGTCCACTGCAAGTTCGCACTTGGAGCCTCCGGCGAAACATACGGTGACGGGCACGGGGATATCGTCTCTCATATCCACAAGCATTTCTGCAACAGCTTCGAGATCCGCGAAATCCAGGGGCGAACCCATCACGACAATTCCGCCGACGCTTTCGTCTTTCAGAACGGCTTCGATTGCCGCCTTGAAGTATTCCGCCTGGGCGTCACCTCTCACGTCAATGGGATTGGTGAGACCTGCCAGAGTGGGGACGGTTTCGATGAGAAGCTTGATTGTGTCATCGGTAAGCTTTGCGGCTTCGACGTATTTGGCGTCATGGGCCGCATCCGCGGACATGACTCCCAATCCGCCGGCGTTGGTGATGATTGCAATGCCGTCCTTCTTCATGGGGCTGCAGGTGCTCAGAACGCTGATTGCGTCGAAAAATTCGTCGGCGTCCATCGCTCTGTGAATGTTCAGTTTGTTGAAGATAACGTCATAAACGGAATCCGCACCGGCAAGAGAGCCTGTGTGGGAAGATGCCGCAAGAGATCCCGCTTCGGTCCTTCCGGACTTGAACGCGACCAGGGGCTTGAGTTTGTCAATGCCTTCCAGGGCTCCCAACAGTTCCGCTCCGTCGGTGATACCTTCGATATACATACCGATAACTTTGGTGTCGGCGTCATTGTTGAAATAAGGAATCATGTCCGATTCGCTCATATCGCACTTGTTGCCGTAAGTCACGAACTTTGCGATACCGAGCTTCTGGCCGATGGCCCAGTCGATAATCGATGATGCGAAGGCACCGGACTGTGACATCATAGAAACATTTCCGACTCTGGGCATGTGGTACGAGAAAGTCGTGTTGACCTTCGCCTTGGGATTCAGGACACCGAAACTGTTGGGTCCGAATATTCTGACTCCGTGTTTCTTTCCGGCCTCCACAAGTTCGTTTTCAAGAATTTCTCCTTCCGGTCCGGACTCTTTGAATCCTGCGGTCAGTATGCTTGCGTACTTGGTGCCGGCTTTGCCCACTTTCTCGATTTCCGAAATTACGAATTTTGCAGGGACGGCAATTACGGCCAGATCGACAGCTTTGCCGATCTCTTCGAATGAAGTGTATGCCTTTACGCCCTGTATGGTTCCGCCTCTCGGATTAACGGGATAGAGCTCGCCTTCGAATCCTGCGTAAATCATATTTTTAAGCAGCATTCCGCCTAGTTTTGTCTCATCGGTGGACGCACCTATGATGGCCA
>CAZPQO010000121.1:0-3076 GCA_964588745.1 uncultured Methanomassiliicoccales archaeon
AACGCTTTTCCTCCGAAGGATGTCACATATTCGTTTCCGGATATCTTATTTTCATCGAGTACTCCGGGACCTTCCCTCCAATTGAATTTGTAAATCATCCCTTCGGAGGAAGAAATGTAAATGTTTTCGCCGATGATTACAGGAGTGGAGGTCTCATAACTTTCGATGCCGGGGAACCTGAAATCCCATCTTACAACGCCTTCGAGATCATAACATATCACTCTGGGTTGCCCTTCTTCGCCGTTGGCTTCATTTTTTGTGGAGAATTTGGCAAATATGAAGTCTTCAACATAAGTAACAGCGGCGATTATCCCGCTTTTTCCGCCGACTTTCTGTTCCCACTGGACTTCAATTTCGTCTTCCGATATGACTACATTGTCCTGTCTGCCGGTCTGAGCCGCATCTCCACGTATCATTGTCCACGAGGATTTGAATTCAGGAGTTTCTACAGGGACTGTTCCGGAAGGATAGAATGCCAGAGCGAGCCCTTTACCGTCGTACGGCTCGGATAAATCTGCGGATTCCCATTTTTCAGCAGAGTCGTTCCATTTGTAAACGTTCCAAACAGACGTAGAGGTTTGTCCGGTGGTTCCGCTATCAACAAAACTGCCTCCTGTAGTACTAGAACCTATAATTTTCTCATCGACTCCGTCTATCTTCAATGGGCCCGAATCATAAGTGTGTCCGTTGGCCTCCATGGTATTTTTCAGAACTTCGCCTATAGTCAAACCGGACTCCGCCTCATACCATGACGTTTCTCCGTTTCCCATGTCGAGCAATATATTGCCTTCGGTTCCCGAGCCGTACGCATTGGGTATGTCGGATATCATCACGAATGATGATGAAAGCATCAGCAAGGATGCGAATAGTGCGATTATCGTTGATTTTCCTTTAATATCGGGAGCCCCCTTATTCAAATCCTAAATATTCGGTGATTGTCAAGAAGTCTCTGTAGTTGTCTCCGATATAGTAAGGAATCGGATCATTGGGGAACAGGACGTCCTGATACAGTATCAAAGTTATTATTTCCATTAACTGAGCGTATCTGGGCCCCGGCAACTGAGCCATCTCCGCCAACCCTCCGCTCAATAAGTAAATCTGTCCTTTTTTGAAAGCATCAGTCTGCTTCCATTCCGCGGACAGGTTGTTCAGCATCGTGTTATATTCTGATTCGGTCGCAAGATAATCGTCCGTGATTATTATCGCCACTTCAGGATTTGCCTTTGCGATCAGTTCAGAATTTGATTGAATCCAGCTGTAACTGGAAGAGAATACGTTTTCGCTTTGCAACGAATTGAGGATATCGTCGATGTAAGTGCTCGATCCGGATACCCATGGAGCTTTGCTCGCGGACAGGGAAACCAGTGTCGATTTCGAATTTGTTTGGTTCATGCCTATGAGATCTAGTATCTCCGATTCGGCAGTTCTCAATAAATCAATCACGTCCGCGGAACGTATTTCATAACCCATCACAACACCCACAATGTAGATGTTGTCAATAATGGTGTCAATACTTTCACCGGCATAGAGCACGATGGAATTCACCGTGGTTTTCCTTACTCTCTCCGCCAATTCGTAATGGGCGTACAGTGAACCGTCACACAGCACCAAATCAGGATTTGCCTTCATTATCAGTTCAAAACTGGGATTGACGTAATCTCCGATTTCTACTATGTCTCCATTATTCTTTCCGTCTGCAACGGCTTTGGGGTAATTGCTGTATTTATCGGTACCTACTATCGTATTGGCCGCATTCAAAGATCCCAAAATTTCGGTTATTGAAGGCGACAGAGTTACGATTTTCTTTGCCTGGGGGTATCCGTATATAGAACGCCCGAACTGATCGACACCGACAGTGGGAGTTTCATCTTCACTGCAAAACGCCCACGTAGATACGGAATATACCGAAATATCCACGTTTGTATCGATAAGTTTAGTCCAATTCAATTCTTCTGATTTAATGACCCAAAAATTCCAGGTTCTTTCTTCATCATTGGATTTTCCGTCTATCTTAATGACTTTATTGTCTTCGGTAACAAGTTCATACCATAATGTATTGCAGGCGTATTCCAAAATCTTTATTGGATCATCGTATTCTTTGAAATCGGCATCCACCCATTGAACATCCCGGTTTCCGAAATCAATAGCAATGCCCGTCGATTGGTAAGCGAATGCGGATTGAGTGTTATTTACAAGAATGACGGTCAGACCGGTTCCGAACAGAAGTAACAGAATTGTTAACATCGTCTTGAATTTTGTCGGATCCGATTTCATTGATATCACATTGGTTTTTTGAAGAAATTTTTGTAAGGGGTTTTGAAAAGGTTTGTTTAAATTATTTTTATTTAAGCCTTGAAGGGGCCAGCGCTCATCCAATCATCAAAGTCTACGGGGTTGGGTGCGTAACCTAAATCATCATACATGGAGAGGAAGAATATCGTGGAGACTGATTGCAGAATCTTGAATGGCTGACCGTCATCATATCCTCCGAACCCCATGAAAGACTTCCATCCGTTCGAATATGCAAGTGCGCCATAACTGTAAACCGGTTCAAGCACGCTTGATGATGCGGATTCATTATCAGTTCCCAAGTACAGGTAATCATAAACAGACCAGAATGTGGCTGCATCGTCAATCATCGAGAGATAGCCTCCGCCAAGTTCGTATTCGAATCCGGCGGCCTTCATGGCTCTATCGAAACCGACTGCGGCATCCGAACCTTTGGCACTGTACCATCCGTTCCTATCATCGCCGTCATCGAAGTAGACATAGAAATGATATTCCGCATCGTCGGAGTCCATGAGGAAGCCGACGCCGTATCCGACACCGACACCCGCGAGTAATCCGACGACTACGAGTGCTATTAATTTAGTGTTTGCATCCATTATTTCACCATTTAGTTGGATTAGATATCCAATATGTACGAATCTCAGGGAGGATATATAATCCAATTGGTCAAAATACATTTATTAACTGATTGCCATAAATTTCATAACGGCAATATCGAATCCAAAAATTTTCAAAAGTGCTCCCGTCGGGATTTGAACCCGAGTCGAAGCCTCGAGAGGGCTCCATG
>CAZPQO010000122.1:0-2995 GCA_964588745.1 uncultured Methanomassiliicoccales archaeon
TACGTAAGGAGGCTCACCCGCAGAAAGAAGACGAAGACGGATCATATCGTTGATGTCACCACAAAAGACGGCTTCAAAGTCAGAGTCAAAATCATGAGCATCGCCGAAAAGCGCATTCAGACTTCTCAGGAAGAAGCAATGAGGCGCATCATGGGCGAAACCGTGAAGAGCACAAGCTCCGAAATGACCATGGCAGATCTTGTCAAGAACATCATTTCCGGAGACATGGCAAGAAACGTCGCCAAAGCCTGCAGGATTGTCATACCCATCAAGAGGGTGGAAATCCGCAAGACCGAAGTCTTGACCCGCGGCGGCGAAGAACCCGAATCCATAATCGAGGGACCGGCCGCAAAGTCTGAATCCGAAGATAAGGAAACCGAGGAAGAGGCTGTCGAAGAATCCGCCGAAGAAGCGGAAGAGCAGCCCGCCGAGGAATCCGAAGAGGAAGACGGGGAAGAGTCAGAGGACGAAGAATCCGAATGAAGCGGCGGCCCGTAATCCGGGCCCCCGCAAAACTACTTATACACTAATCCGATAATCGGACAAACAAATTATGCCGAGATGGCTCAGCCTGGTGGAGCGTCGGACTCATAGGGTTCTGGTCAACAGACCTCTTCCAGGGAAATCCGAAGGTCCTGGGTTCGAACCCCAGTCTCGGCACCACCCCGCTTTTTTCATTCAAATTGTCTAAATGTTTTTAACCGTATAAGGTCTACCCGTCATCGTAGGAATCGATAGTGTGACGGTGTGTTGCGCGGATGTATCCGTTGCGGCGAGATATCATTTCTTACGGGACAATTCCATGACCCTTAACAAAAGCAAAACCCTGTATGCTGTGTTGGCCGTGATTTTGGTAATATCCGCCACCGGAGTGTTGTATGTGTTCGGGGGAAACACAGTCAAAAATGTATTTTACAACACATCGGAGATAACCGTAGAAGTAACCTCGTACAGTGAAAACGAAAACACCGCAATATCGATTTACTTCGGTGATGAGTTGATGGAAGACAGCACCACATTGAAGCCTGGCGAGGTTTTTGAGAAAACATACACTTATCAATCATTCAAACTCAGTAAAGATCACGAACTGAAAATCAGGCTGGTATCTCACGGAGGGGATGACGGAGCCAAATTGGATTACAAGGAAGTCACTGTGGGATCGGGACAGAATCACAGTGTGAAAATGAAGGCCTGATCTGTTATCGAAAGTTCGGAATGTTGCAATGATAATATTCCAAACCCGTTTTATCCAGTCTATTATATGTTACGGACCGTGATTCTGTAACCTTTTATACAGTACGGATTATTTGACAGACTATGAGGATTATAATCTACACAGGCAAAGGCGGCGTCGGAAAAACCTCCGTTTCCGCGGCCACGGCCCGGAGATTGGCCGATTTGGGGTACAGAACCATAATCATGAGTACGGATTCCGCCCACTCTCTGGGGGATTCCCTTAACGTAGATCTTCCGAATCATCCTTACAACATAAGCAAAAATCTCGATGCGTTGGAGATAGACATAATCCACGAAATGCGCACGAGATGGTCCGACATAAGTGAATACGTGACCTCATTTCTCACTTCTCAGGGTCTCGGCGAAATAACTGCGGAGGAGATGGCAATCGTACCCGGAATGGAAATGATTGCCGCATTGTTCTATGTGTTACAGTTCGAAGAAAACGATGAATACGACGTTATAGTCATGGATACCGCGCCCACGGGGGAAACCCTTCAACTGTTGAGTTTCCCGGACATTTCCAATTGGTACATCGATAAATTTTATGGAATGTTCAAGAGACTGATGTCGATAGCCAGACACACTGTTTCCAAAGTCATAAACTTCCCGCTTCCCAGTAAAAAGGTAATGGAAAGCCTTGATGAGATGAAAGACAGGATGAGCAGAGTCAGGGACATTCTGGAAAATCCCGGGTCGACCACCATACGGTTGGTTCTCAATCCGGAACGGATGGTCATCAATGAAACCATGCGGACTTACACGTACACATGTTTGTACAACAAAACCGTAGAATGCCTGATAATCAACAAAATTTATCCCGAAGAATGGCTGAATCAGGGCTATTTCAAAGACCGGCTGGAGGAACAGAAAGGATATCTGAAAGAAATAGACCACGCCTTCAGCCCTTTGAGAATTTTCAGGGCTCAACAGATGTCCACGGAACTGAGAGGTCCCGAAAAATTGGATCTTTTGGCCGATATGCTGTTCGGAGATTCCGATCCTTCCGAAATATATGCGGAAGAGAGTCCGATGAAATTCGAATCGGAGGACGGTATCGACAAACTCATAATCAAAATGCCTTTTGTCAAAAAAGACGACGTGGAGATGTTCAGGGGCGATAATGACGTGCTGATAATTCAGGTGGGAGGCCATAAGAAAATTGTCACTCTCCCCTTGACTCTCAGGGATGCGGAAATATTGGATGCCGAACTTGTGAATGAAAAATTGACGGTAAGGTTAAAGCGTAAGAACGTTGCTAATCTAGATGGGTGAAACCATGACCGGAGACGAAGAAAAGCGCAGCAGTGAGTCGGAACTCGAAGATTTCGTCAGGGAAAACCTGGAAACTCTCGAGGAGCTCATAAGAAAGGAGAAGGAAGCCGCCGAAGAGACTTACAGGAAAAGCAAAGACAGGGTACGTGACCGTGTCGACAGAACCAAGCAGGATGCAAGATATTCCGCCAGGCAGGCTTTTGACGCCTTCACGGATCCCAGAGTTCAGGGCCATTTCATGAACGCGGGTTTCGAATTGATCATGGGAATCAATTCGCTGATGAGATCCATGCCCCGCCCCCCCTTCGCGAGGGACGAGGATTACGGCGACTACGACGATTACGAAGATGAAGAATATTACAGGCCGAGACGCCCGGCGTCAAGAAGACCGAATGATTACGATGATTACCGCGGAGCCAGGCGCCCGGCGCCCAGATCCATAAAAATAAGAACTCCCGAGGATGACACGGATCGAAATCATTCC
>CAZPQO010000123.1:0-2979 GCA_964588745.1 uncultured Methanomassiliicoccales archaeon
AATATATATTAACGACGTTAGTATAATATCGTCATTTTGTACAATACACGCTTAACGGAACACGGAGCCGTATATCTGTTAATTCTCACGGTTGTGTCCTAAGAATGACATATACCCAGTTATCAAAAAACCTAAATGAATAAATAAAAAGTGAAAAGGTTTGATCGGTGTGCGACGACCTTATTTCGAAACCGGGAATTGCGGTAGCACTTCCTTGCCGTTGGCTTCATTCACTGCCTGACCGAGTCCGGTGTACATGGCAACAAGTCCCAGCACGATTCCTATGGCGGCGGAGACCTTTATGACATCGGGGTTTTCAAGCACTGTGCCTATGGCAAGACCCAGGAACACTATGGCAAGAAGTCCGAAGACGGCCTGCAATGTTCTTGTGGTGTTCAAAGTTCCGAAGAACAGCGTGAACGTCAACAGGAACCAGACAAAGAAGTACATTGCCTGAGCTCCGGCATCGGGACCTGCGTATCCAGTCGCACGGGCCAGATTCATGAATGCAAAAGACATCCAGAACGCTCCGTAGGACGAGAATGCCACGGTTCCGAAGGTGTTGCCGTTACGGTATTCCATTATTCCCACGATTAACTGCAACAATCCTCCGCAGAAGATCATCATGCCCCAGGCAAGACCTTCCGTCGGACGGGCTGTGAAATCGTAGAACATGACCAATAGGGTCGTCATCCCGAACGCAATGAGTCCCAATGCGCCGGGGTTGGCGAATTTTGTATCCGTCATCAGGCCGTCAAAATCCAACTTGATTATAAAATCAACGGTTATACTATACGTCAATAAGTGTAAAAAAGGAGAAAAAGGTTTATTTCGGAAATTATTTTGAATCAGCCGGTTTCGTTCAAGTACTTCTGCCAGACTTCTTCCAGGTCTTCCCTTTTGAGGGTTTCCATGATGTATTCGGCAAACTCGTCGCCGGTGGCGCCGGTGTCTCTGCCGGTCATCTTGAGTTTCCTCTCGAACTGACTGCAGACGTCCAGGGCCATGTCCAGCTTTTTGCTTTCTTCGGTCTTGCCGATATGACTCATCATCAGCGAAACGCCTTTGATCATGCTGCTGGGATCCGCATACTGGCCTCTCCCTTCGGTGACCATTCTGGGAGCGGATCCGTGGATGGCTTCGAACATGGCGTATTTTTTGCCCAGGTTCGCGCTTCCCGCGGTACCCACGCCGCCCTGTATCTGCGCGGCTTCGTCGGTCAGTATATCTCCGTAAAGGTTGGGGAGGACGAATACGCGGAAGTCGCTTCTTCTTTCCTCATCAATGAGTTTCGCGGTCATGATGTCTATGAACCAATCGTCCCATTTGATGCCGGGATAATCTTTGGCCACTTCCTCGGCTATGTCCAGGAATTTGCCGTCGGTGACTTTGACCACGTTCGCTTTTGTTATGACGGAAACGTATCCTTTGTTGTTCTTCTCGGCAAATTCGAAACCGGCTCTGATTATGCGTTCGGTTCCCTGTGTGGTGGCCACGCAGAAATCCATGCCGAGGTCTTCGGTGACGTTGACCCCGTCGCTTCCCAGAGCGTAACTTCCTTCGGTGTTCTCCCTGAAGAAAGTCCAGTCAATTCCGAGTTTGGGAACGGAGACCGGCCGTACGTTGGCGAAAAGATCGAGTTCCTTTCTCATCGCGACGTTGGCGCTCTCGATGTTAGGCCACGGATCCCCCTTCTTGGGGGTGGTGGTCGGTCCTTTGAGAATAAGGTGGCATTTTTTCAGTTCTTCGAGAGTGTCGTCGGGAATGGGCTTCATGACTTCCACTCTGCGTTCGATGGTGAGGCCGTCAATCTGGCGGATTTCCACCTTGCCGGCTTTTATCTCGTCCGCAAGCAGGTATTCCATGACTATCTGAGCGGATGCGCAGATGTACGGTCCGATGCCGTCCCCTCCGCAAACGCCTATAATCAGCTTGTCGAGTTTGGAATAATCGACCCAATCCCCTTCCTGTTTGAGGCGTTCGACTCTCTCAAGCTGCTCCCTCAGAAGTTTCCCGTAGGTCTCCTGTGCGGCCTGAATTGCTTTTTCGTTAATCATCGACGGATTATATTGCCCGTCGATAAAGTAGTTTCTCATCACTCGATACGGTCGTACTCTTCCAACATGGTGTTGGAAACCTTGGAAGATCTGCGGTTCACGAAGCTTTTCTTTTTACGTTCTTCCGGCAATCTGTCAAAAAACGATTCGTCCGCCAGTATCTCCCATTCCGTGTCTTCGTCATGACAGGTGTCCATGGCGGCTTCCCGGGCGGTTCTGAAACCTTCACCCACCCAAACTTCCTCGGAAGTCATTGTTTTTTTGGAAACCTGAGCCAATCGGGTTTCTCCGTAAGACAGTCCCACTCCGACCTTCAGTTTGGGATAGCCGTGTTTTTCCGCAAAGCGGTTGATCACCATGATTATGGAATTGACGGACACTGCGGAAACGTAAACGAGATCTGTTCCTTCCTCATCCGCATCCAAAAATGCGGCCCAGACTTCACCGTTTCTGTAAGAGGATTGTTTACACAGGGGATTTTTCCTCAGTATGGCGGCGACTTCTTTCTCCATGACGTCCAGCAATCTCGGAGCAACTTCGCTTTCCCAAGGTTCCGGAAAATCGGGATTCAGTATTTTTGCGAACAGTGCGCTTCGGTTTTTCACTTCACCTACATCGGGAGCTTCGATGTTGGCCATTGTGGTCAATCCTCCCAAATCCGGGTCCAGCATACCTTCGATCCGATCGATGATTTTGCTGTGTTCGGTTCCCAGCAAAGTTCTGGTGATTCTCTTCATAATTACCGGATGGAGCGTCGGGCTTAAAATGTGAACGATTGTCTTTGCCGTTTGCATCACCGAAGGGGTTTCAACAATCTTTATATCAAATGTTCATCTGCTATATCTGATACAATATGTTGTTCGACAAATTGGCTGATAAGATTATCAAACATCCGAAGCAGATTATCATTGCTTGGATTATC
>CAZPQO010000124.1:0-2977 GCA_964588745.1 uncultured Methanomassiliicoccales archaeon
GTATTCTCGGCGGGTCGGTGACCACGGTTACGGAATCGCCTTTTTTGGCAGTGGTTATCAACGCCAATCCGCGGGTCACTTTGCCCGCGGAACTGTGCGAAGGGGATACCTGCCTCTTATCCCTGTATATGAATATCCGTCCGTTGCCCAAACCTTCATTCCTCACGGTGACGGAACCCGGTTCCCTCACGTCGGAGAATTCCGGTTTTATGTCGGCATCGATGAACACCGAAGATGCGAGGAAACTCCCCGCGGGTTCGGTGATATCGAATTTCCCGTCGGACGTCGCTATGAGCACATGTTCCGCCGCCATGGGAGATTTTGGATTCAGTTCCAGAAGAACGTTGGTGGAAACGGAATAACCTTCCTCCAGTTTGAAGGACAGATCCGTTGTGACTTCCACGTTATCGGTGCTTGTTTCGGACATGACCGGACGTATCTCGATTATGTTTTCCCCTTCACGGATACCGTCCAGAAGGTGTCTTCCCACGGTTATGCGGCCGACCCTTCCGGAGCCCGCTCCGTAAGAATCCCGATGATCGTTTTTGGCAATCATCAGATAAGTGGTCATATTGTCCCCTCCTCCCAGGGAGAAGAAACAATCGTACCTGCGGTACATCCTGTCTTCCGCCGTAGCTTCAATTTCCGTCGGGAAGGATCCGAAAGACACAAGTTTCCTTGTCGCCCATCTGGCGGTGGAACCTTCGACTTCACTCATGATTTTTCTGAACAGTTCCCCGTCAGGAGTGTCATCCAGACGAAGAACCATGGTTCCGTTTTTCATGATAAGTTCGAAATCGTTGGTGGTTTTGGTGACCGTGTCCACGGAAAGATGCACCGCCACGAGAGAACCTTCGACATAAGTCTCACCTTCTATGGCGTCCTTAACGGTTGCGCCTTTTTCCAACACTTTCAGTTTTCCGTTGACGAATACCTTCATTGGCGTTCACCTCTCGGCATGACGGCTTGCAGCTTGGACACTATTTCGTCCAGTTTTTCCTGGGGACAGGTAACCCCTCGGACAACGCCGGTGACTATATCGGCTATGTAACCCTGAGTCTGTATGTTCTCGTCGGCGGGCATAACGTGAGCCGTTTTTATTCCGATTGCGGCAAAATCTTCGAAATCCGCCGGACACTGAGCCACGACTATGGCCGGCAAATCCACGTTCCTGAGAATCAGCCGGGCTTTGTATGTTATGTGATTCCGCACGTTTCCCAAGTGAATAATCATTACTTTGAACTGACGCAACCGGTCCACTTCAAGAGGATCCAATCCGAATCGGGAACCTGTGGTCACGTCGGGAGCGTCGGAAGGCACGCCTGACCCGGCGTTCACCACCAGAACACTGGTGTCGATTCCCTCTTCCCTGAGAGCATATGTTATTTCGCATACCGGTTTCGTGATGTGCCTTTTGCCGGGGCCCATCGCCACGGCGACCACGTCCCTTCCGCTGTCGGAAATCGTTGCTCTCTGTGCGAGAGCCCCACCGACGCCGAGACCCATGGCTTCCCTGCATTCGACAAAACTCAGATGACGGCCTATTTGTTTTTTCACTTCATTCACCCGTTTCCGGTTCGTCGTCCTGCAATTCTTCCAGACCGAACCTTCCTATGACCGCTTTGGGGGTATCGATGGCCTTTACCTTGCCGTCGGCAATGAAGGCGACACGATCGCATACATTTTCGACGAAGTCCATATCGTGACTGACGACGATGAATGTCTCACCCAGAATTTCTCTTGCTCTGATGACCGATTTGGCTACGATAGTCTTCGTTATCGGGTCCATCGTACCCGTGGGTTCATCCAATAAAATTATTTTGGGTTCTTTGATAAGAACCTGTGCGAATGCGATTCTCTGACATTCTCCGACCGAAAGAGTATCGGGATAGGAATACAGCAAATCCTCCATTCCTTCTTTGCCGAAGCCCACGCTTTCCAATACCTGCATGGCTTTGAACTTGGCCAACTCGGCGGGCATCTTTGAACCGATGCTCGTGGTCAGATTGCTGAGGACGTTGTCGTAAGGATACAGTGTGTATTCCTGATGCAGGAATCCTATGTAAGGCGTTGCACGTCCTTTACCGGTCATTCCGATTTCGGACATGTCGATCCAATCGTCACCGATTTTGATCTGTACGGATCCGCCGGTGGCGGGAGTCATTCCCGCAATCATGCGGGAAGTGGTTGTTTTGCCCGCACCGGATTTTCCGACCAAACCGAAAACTTCCCTCTCTCTTATGTCGAAGGTAACGCCGTCAACGGCTTTGACGACGCCTCTGACAACCGAGAAGAAGTGTTTTTCCGCATTTTCCAATTTGATAATGGGCTCTCCGAGATTTTCGGCTTCTTTCTTTTCGAAATGATAGCCTTCCATGAATTTTCCGGATATCTCTTTCGGGTCGCCCTGCATTATGACATTTCCCTCATCCAGCCAAATAGCTTCGTTCGCCATCTTTTCGACGGCTTCCGGCCAGTGAGACGCGAAAACCATCGCGATTCCTTTGTCGTCGATGTATTTTACAAGTCTGTCGTGCATGATTTCGGCGGTGTACGGATCCAATGTTCCGGTAGGCTCATCGGCAAGCAGGAACAACGGGTCCCTGGCAATCTGTCTTGCCAGAACCACTCTTTGTTTTTCACCCCCGGAAAGATCCCTGGCGATGTGGGTCGTTCGGTGCGTCATACCGACGAACTCGAGAATTTCCAACGCCATTTCCGTTCTTTCACCGCCTTCGGCACGGTCGCCGATGGCTTCGAAAATATTCTCAATGACGGTTTTATCGCCGAATAAAGCGAAAGTTCTCTGCAACATAATGGCGATGCGGCTTCTCATCTGCCGTTTCAGAATATCGTCGCTGCCGAGCGCCCAGTAGTCCACCGATATCGTTTTGGTGTCCGAACCGCACTTGGTACAGGGAGTTCCCTCGTAAGGAAGATCCAAATTCTCACATTGGACGCATCTGTTTACTCGGTA
>CAZPQO010000125.1:0-2965 GCA_964588745.1 uncultured Methanomassiliicoccales archaeon
TCAATAAAGAGTTCCTGTCCTTTTCATTTGAAACAATTTCTTCATAACACATAGCCTGCAATATTTCATCTACAAAGGGTCGCGGAGGGACAGGGTGTATCGTTGACATAACGCTTAACGCGTCAAGAACGTCACAAATTTTATTTTCCGGAATCGAATTGATAATCGCTCCATTTTTATAAATATCGATTTCTTTTCGATTTTCGCTTATACTATATTCTATAATGCCGTTCATACTGTTGAAAATAAGCTTATTAACGTAGAACCAGACCGGCTCTACAGATTCCAAATTTTCATTTCCGCCGGAGACTTTCTTTTCTTTCAAAATCTTTAAGATAGCATATATCCTGTTTTTATGTCTCTCGTCAAGGATATTCATAATGATTACTGATGAAGGTACAGCCTGAATTAGATATTATGTTTTCTAATTTACCGGTACTGGCACTTCTTACCAGTAAACCGGTTCATTGTGCATTTCCGGCCGGCGGCCACATACCGTTGATCCTGTAACCTGCACGGTTCGGATCCATGGTATAACACTCCATTCCGGGGATAATCATCCTTACGACGGGGATGTCGATTTCGGGTCTCGTCAGATTGACGGCGATGGCTTTGTCGAATTCGGCATCAACCAATTTCCCGAGAACGATCTCGATATCGTCCAAAACGTAATCGGTGGATTCGTCTTCAAGATCTTCCAGTTTTTCTTTGCGTCCGGAATCGGAATACCAAAGATGGTTGATCTGTTTTATTTTCTCGTAACCCATCTCTCTCGTGGTTTTGACGAGTTCCGCGTTGACTCTCGCGCCGTCTTTGTGTGCGGCACGGCTCTGAGCGACTTCCGTAATGGCTCTTATCGCGGCAATTTCCGGATCCAAATGGGTTCCGACTCCTATGGTCAACATTTCCGGATTCTTTGTTTCCGCGTCATCCGCAGCCGCTCCAATGGTGGTTACGCCCACGTCGGACGTGATGTCTTTCAGATAAATGTCCACGCCTTTTTCGTTGAAAGATTTGATCATTCTTCCGGGTATCGATTCCGGATCCGTCACGATATCCGCTTTGGCGAACTGTCGGTCTTCGGCCAATGACCAGGCATCTCTCTCGATAACCTCAAAAGTTGCGTGAAGAATAGCTTCTTCCAAAGTATTTCCCGAAGCCAATCCGTTGGTATTGTATCTGAACAACTGCAAATCTCCGTCGGGAACGTAAGGATGGTAAACGGCACAGGCGGGAACCCATATCATTTCTCCTCTGAACATCTCCCATCCTTTGCACCATGCAATTTCCGCACTTCGGTAGTATTGGACTTTGTCGAAGGGAAGAATCAAATCCGCGGGATCCACGGTAAAACCGTTCTTTGCGGCCTGGTCGTACGTACCGTGCACAACGTAATCGTTCTCTCTGCGTTCCGCACTGTATCTTTCCATGGCCTCCATGACGGCGGAAGCTTTGGCCTGTTCAGGAGTAGTCCCCTTTCCGTTATGGTTCGAAACCGTTCCCTCCGCGGCCCCCGGTCTCGACACGGAATAAACGGGGATGCCGATGTTGTCTTTCATCGTGATATCTTCGGGATTATCCAAACCCGCTTTTTCAAGCAACGGCAGAGCACGCTTCAGCGTGTCCTCGGGAGACACCACTCTGATACCGCCTTCACGGTCGTATTTCGGAGTTCTCGTCAACATCAACGGTTTCATTCATTTACGTTGATGTACTGATTCGTTAAATAGGTTTTACAGCAAACAAAGCTAACAAATCTTTGTTAACAGGGGACAAATCCTTAATCTACCGATATATACGGAGTTCATGGAACTCACAGTTGATGAAGAACGGATTATCAACGGCGAAGAAGGCGAAAGCCGTCAGAAAGCAATGGAACTTCTGGTTGCTCTCGGCAAAGTGTACGGTGCCGAGAACCTTATCGGAATAACTTCCGCTCATCTGTCCGGCGCATCATACAAAACAATCGGAGAAGGCGGACTGAAATATCTTACGGATCAGGTAAACGGCGGTGCCAAAGTAACCGTGCCTTCCACTTTGAATCCGGTGGGAATGGATCTCGGAAGATGGGAAGAAATGCATATCACGGAACATTTTGCCAAAAAGCAAAGAGAGATTGTGGAACTTTACGGAAAGATGGACGTTATGACCACATGCACCTGCACACCTTACGTAGGACCGAATATACCCAAATTCGGAGATCACGTTGCTTGGTCCGAATCTTCCGCTCTGTCCTTCGTCAACTCATTCATAGGCGCAAGAACAAACAGGGAAGGCGGTCCCGGCGCCCTTGCGGCCGCAATCATAGGCAAAACCGCAAACTACGGATTGCATCTGAATGAAAACAGGGTACCTTCGGTAGTGATAGATGCCGACATCGACGGTTCCGTGTTCAGTTATTCTTTGCTGGGTCAGGCCGTGGGAAAAAGAGTCGGTAAAAGAATACCTTATTTCAAAGGTTTGTCGAAAGACACCGGCACCGAAGAAGCTAAGTCACTTTCCGCGGCGATGGCCGCATCCGGAGCCGTTGCTCTGTGGCATGCCGAAAACGTGACTCCCGAGGCCGGAAATTATGACGTATCCGATCTGGAAGTCATAACCGTCGGCGAACAGGAATTGAGTGGCGCCTATGAAGAACTGAACACCGTGGACGATGTTCAGCTCATAGCATTGGGATGTCCCCACCTTACGGAAAAGGAAATCAGGGAAATCGCCGCAATGTTGAAAGGAAAGAAGAAAAGACCCGGTTCCGCCGAAATATGGTTCTGCACATCAGCGGCAATCAGGGAAAAGTGCGCAAAGGAAGTGGAGATTCTTGAAGAGTTCGGACCCGTTCTTGCGGATACCTGTATGGTTGTGGCACCCATCGAAGGCACATTTTCGAGAACCGGAACAAGTTCCGCCAAAGCGGGCAATTATCCCCCCACTCTGTGTTCCCAGAGAGTCATGTGCAAAGACATCGCCA
>CAZPQO010000126.1:0-2963 GCA_964588745.1 uncultured Methanomassiliicoccales archaeon
CACTGCGTCTATGAAGAAAATCAATGCGACAAACACAATGATGCCTATTGCGCCGTGAGGGCCGAAGACATCCAACATCCATTCGCTTATGCTGAAGCTCAACGGTTTCCGGCCTCCAATCTTTCTTTCTTGTTCCCTATGGTTTCGGAATATAAATCAACGGTTTTTTCCGCGGAAGCCTGTGCAGAGTAGGTCAATGCCGATTCCCGCGAAGACCTTCTTATTTCATCACCGGCATTCAGTCCCTTTTCTATTGCAGATGCGCAATCATCTTCACCGTCAAACAGGAATCCGTTTTCACCGTCCCTGATTATGTCTTTGAAGGCTCTGGCATTACGGCATACGCAAGGCAGTCCGGAAGACATGGCTTCAAGCACGGACAATCCCTGGGTTTCAAAAGCGGAGCATGAAATCAACATGTCCGCACAGGCATAGGCGTAAGGAAGATTTTCGTCAGAAATAAATCCCAGAAATTTCACTTTGTGCTCAAGGCCTATTTCGAAAACTAAATCTTCCAACTCCTTTTTTTGAGGGCCGTTGCCGACTATTATCAATTCGGCATCAACGTGTTTCATCGTACGTATGGCCATGTCAATCTCTTTTTCAAAAGAAATGCGGCCGACATGAAGGATTCTTCTGACGTCATCGGTCAGATTGAATTTTTTTCTGAACTTGCTCCCGTCCAATCCCGGACGGAACGTGTCGGTATCTATCCCCGTGGGTATGGCTGTAAGCAATCGAATATCTTTAACATACTCCGTCAACTCTTCACCGATAGGATTCGTCGGAACGATTATCGCATCCATTCTCTTCATTATTTTTCTGAGATAAATCCGTATCAAACGGTCCAAAACGTCTTTGGGAAGTTTGATGGGGGAGTATTCGTAAGCAACATCATTGACCATGGTGTGAAACGTCATAACGACCGGAATTTTCAGAAGGCGGGCCAAAGCCAATCCCCTGACTGCCATGATGGCGACACCGTGTACGTGCAAAACGTCAAAATTCAAAGAATTCATGCGTTTTAAATCCAATGACGGCAAAACGGGAATGAAATAGCCTTGATAGGATTTCAGCTTGACCGAACGTATCCAAAGCACTTTGGAATCATCGGTGCGTTCATCCTCACCGGGGTCGGGAGCAACAACCCACACTTCGTGACCCAGTTCTTCCAAGGATCTGCGAATCATTGTGACTGAAGTGACCACTCCGTCCCTTGTGGGGTAATAGCTGTCAGTCATCAGGGCTATCCGCATATTTGCGTATAGCGCACCGGATAAATAATAATGGCTTATTTTACACCAAGGACATACTTCCGGAAATCATTATATTATTGTGGGATACTTCGAGAGGTATGTCGGAACACGGAAGCCTAAACAAGGCGAAATCTTTTATCGTAAGGCATCCGATGTGGTCGATTATCATACTGGGTCTGGCTATAAGGGTTGCCCTTATTCCTTTTTTCACACACTCTTACGACGTCTATCATTGGGCCTTGACGATATCCAATCTGAGATCCGGAGAAGGATTGTATGGACTTGTGGGTTATTATTACACGCCTGTATGGGGATACATTCTGGCAGGAATCGGATCGATTGCGGACTTGGCAGGAATTGCGGATTTCGGAAATATGATTCCTTCTCTGGCATTCGCCAACGGTTCCGAATGGGAATATTACAGGGATTTGGTATGTACTCCTGCCTTTGTGACGCTGATAAAAATAATCTTTACTGTTTTCGATCTTGTAACGGGCTATCTCATTTACGTCTTGGTCGATGACCATACGAAAGATAAGAAGAAGGCGATGATAGCCTTCGGATTATGGTTTCTTTGTCCGATTGTCATATACACGTCCGCAGTTCACGTGATGTTTGATACGATAGCTGTAATGGCACTCGTATTGACGTTACTTCTAATCTTCAGACGCAGGTATGCACTTGCAGGCGCTGTGTTTGCAATTTCGGTTTTCATAAAATTCTTTCCGTTTTATCTCGTGTTGATATTTTTAGCTTTGATACTGAAGCAGGAGAGAACTACCGGATATCGCAACAAAGCGGTTCTGACTGTGATCCTGGGTTTTCTGGTAATGGCCGTTGTGATATATCTTCCTCAAATAATAGACGGGACTATCCTTGATACTTTCGACTTTGTATTTCTAAGAGTTGGAGAAATAAGCATCGGAGACGATGTTTCTAATGCGTGGGATAAAATAACCTCCGTCGGATACACTCTTGTTCTTTTCCTTCAGATTCTGACCTTTCCTTTATTGGCGATTTTTGCATGGCAGATTTTTAAATCCGAGGAGGAAGGCGAAGAATTCACATCAAAGTTTATGCTTTTTCTGATGTTGAGTTCCGCAGTGATATTCCTATGGACTCCCACCCCCACCTACCTGATGATTATGTTGCCGTTCCTTGCCTATGTGGCTGTGACCAGGAATGACGGTTACATCGTACCCTATATTCTGATATCTGTGTCGGCATTCCTTTTTGCTGTTTTTATGCACAATTATTCTGTCTTCTTCCAGATATACGGATATGCGGATATGATTTCCTTGGACTCATTGATGAACGGAATAGAATGGTTTGATACAAAATTGTTCACAGTGTCCAACAGAACCATCATCAACATTCTACTGGGGACATTTGAAACACTGAGTATATACTCGGTATATCTTTTCACGTACAGGGCGCACAAAAAAAATGCAACGGCAGGTGACGCAATATGAAAAAATCAGATCCTGTGACAGTCATTGCGGTGATTCTTGTAGTATTGGTCGTTGCGGGCGGCGTACTGTCATATGCGGGAAACCCCGGAGTATACAATGCGGAAGGGGCACTCACGTCAAACGGATCAGATTTTATTCTGAAATCCTCACTGACCACCGAGTACGCCGTTGTCGCAATCGACAACGGTTCCGAAACACCCATTTCAAAACTTTACATATTCATAGATGATGAATA
>CAZPQO010000127.1:0-2893 GCA_964588745.1 uncultured Methanomassiliicoccales archaeon
GAAGATACGCGGACGTGATAATACCGGGACACGGGCTCCCGTTTCCGACCCGTATCTGAAACCATGACAAACAACGAAGAACTTCCGGACACAATAATTTTCGAATGCGGAGAATGCGACGATTTCACAGAGCATGAGATACTGAAAGGAAGGTTCGGCAAGGCTTCGGTCTCCGGTACCTTCAAATGCGTCGAGTGCGAAACCGTGTCCTCCACCACAATACGTCTTCCGGAAGAAATTACGGTCAAAGTACTGTACAGCGACGGGGATGAAACCGCCGTGACAGAAACCGTTCTGATGAGCGACGAGATCGTCGAGTTGGAAGACGACTTCTTCCTTGAAAGCGGCGAACGCGTACGTGTGACAAAAATCGAAACCGGAACCGGAAGATCCGCGAAAAAGGCTCAGGCAACCAAGATCAAATCTCTTTGGGTCAAACAGTTCGGCATCATACAGGTTAAGTTTTCGGTCAATGACAAATACAGAACCCTGTCCGCTCATGTGGAAGCCGAACCCGAAGATATTTTCGCGGTTGGAATGATGGTTCCTTTCGATGATTTTGATTGTTTCGTTCACGCAATCAAAACAAAAAGACGTCTGTTGCGCCGCGGCTCCGCCGAAGCGGGGGATATAACAAGAGTGTACGGTAAAATCCGCAAGAAGGAATACTCCGTCATGGACTTCGATGACGAATAAGTCATTCGAAGATTATATCCAGTATATCCGCAAGATTGTCCGATTCCACGGTGGCGTCCGCCGCCTCGACAACCTTTTCGTCAATGGGGTTGAAGGCTATGGACAGCGCACTGTTTTCAAACATGGGTATATCGGTGAATGAGTTCCCTATCGAAACGGTGTTTTCCGTTCCGATTCCGAACTTCTTTTGAAAGTTTCTGACGTTGATTCCCTTATCGCTCAAATCAACGTGAAGGATTCCTTCCCCCGTCAGTATTCCCCGATCGCAGACTTCCAGCGAATCGGCGATATAACCATCAAATCCGAACTCGTCGGAAATCATCTTTGCGGCGGAATCGATTCCTCCGCTGACGATAACGTTTCTCATCCCTTCGGCCTTCAGCGCCGCCACCGTCTCCTGAATCCCCTCGACAAGGGGCATGGTGGTAAACTGTGCGGCTATATCTTTCGCAGTGACTTCCGGGTGCTTTTCCAACCACATGCCGATATCCCTGCGCATGAATTCCCTTTCATCGATTATTCCCGCACAGTACATTTCGTAAGACTCTTCGTTGTCCACTCCGTAATGGTCGTGAATCCAACTCCAGGAACTGCTCACTCTGGTCAAAGTTCCGTCCATGTCAAAACAGACGAGTTCGTATCTCACGCCCGTTCGATAAGAGAGAACGATTAAAACAGTATCCTTTGTTTTTACGGGTTCGGAAAAACAATTTATTTAATACCCGGGCGTATGAAGAGACGATGCTTCTGATAATAGGTACCGGGCACGTGTTCAGGATAGAAGAGCCCATACGCTTCATAATCAAGCATTTTTGGCCGGACGCCGTTTTGGTGGAGCTGGATGAAAAACGATATCAGGCGATGGACGGCACGTATGAACATCCCAAGGATGCGAAACCCATCAAAATCCCCCGAATGGTAAAAAGAATAGGAAGAAACCAGGACAGAACGTCGGCACAGTTCGGCGCACAGACGGGATTTGAATTGTTGGAAGCATGCAAAACCGGAGAAGCCTCCGGCGCGGAAGTGATTCTTATGGACGGGGATGCCGTGGAATTCCTTGTAAGAATGTGGAATGAAATGTCCTTCGTTGAAAAATTGCGTTGGAAGTTCTCCGGATTGAAAAACAGCTTTACGTCCAAGAAAAGTACGGAAAAGGCTCATGATGACTTCGTGGAACGGGAAAAGAAGCACATGGAGTCTCTGAGACGCCGTTATCCCACCATGATGAGGATACTTCATGATGAAAGAAACGAAAACATGGCAAAGGAAATCATCAAAGCATCGGAAAAACATGAAAAAATGATTGCCGTGGTCGGCGATGCTCATGTTACAGGACTGATTGAGCTGCTTCCCGACGATATGGAAATAAGAACCGTACGTCTTGCCGAGATAAGGAATGAGGAAAAAATTTCAAAGATAATGGCGGATATATGGTATGACAGGTTTGAGTAAAATGAAAGTTGTGTTGTTGTCTTACACAAAAAACGCCGACGAAATATGTGCGGCGGCCGGCAGATCCTGCTATTCGGAAAAACCCGCGGACGAGATAATGGGAACGGGAAATTCCGAAAGAACTCTCAGTTCGATAGTTGGCATGGGCCATTATTCCGTAATAGAACACGCAGTGTTCACATTCTCTGTATCGGGAGTGTCGCGCTCTTTGACCCATCAGTTGGTAAGGCACAGAGTAGCTTCCTTTTCCCAACAGTCCCAGAGATATGTTTCTTTGAACGAACCCGATTACGTTATCCCCCATACCGTCGCCGAAGATCCGGAAGCTTACGAAACTTACAGAAAAGCCATGGAAGACATATGGAACGTTTATTCCAAACTTAGTGAAAAGGTTCCGGTGGAAGATGCGAGGTACATATTGCCCAACGGCTGCACCACAAACATAACCATAACGATGAACGCCAGACAGCTTCTTCACTTTTTTGCCCTCCGGTGCTGTGACAGAGCTCAGTGGGAGATTCGGGAAATGGCGGAAGAAATGTTGCGTTTATGCAAAGAAGTCTCTCCGACGATTTTCAAAGACGCGGGACCGCCCTGTGTCACGGGACCCTGTCCCGAAGGAGAAAAATCCTGCGGACATCCCAAAAGAGTTAAAAAACGTTAAATAGAGAATCCACTTAATCGGGTTCACTCGGTGAAGATATGGGAAGAATCAGACCCACATATATCAAGAGAGTGTCTA